>JAKSCH010000488.1 GCA_022360695.1 Gemmatimonadota bacterium | reverse complement strand
GCCCCTCGGCCTCGGTCAGACCCTCGAAGATCAGATACTCCCCGTCGTTCGCGCTCTCGTCGTGATAGAACCGGGATCCGACCAGCTCGGCGGTCTCGGGGTCGAAGTAGAAGTACCAGATGTCACCGCCGACGTCCGGCTCGTACGTCACCCGGACCGCGTGGACGAGACGATCCATGAACGTGGTCTCGGTGACGTCCGGGTCGAGAATCGTCCCCGGATCGAGAATCTTCATCGGGAGACCGGCGAGAAAGCCGTAGTAGCTGCGCCAGAAGTAGCCATCCTCGCGGTGGAGCCGCATCCGCTCGCGCGTCTCCTCGCTCATGTCGGCCTCACCGTCGACCGTGGCGGACCAGCTCTCCGCGCTCGTCTCGTACTCGATCGCCGATCCCGCGTAGCGCCCGGACAGCGTGAAATCGGCTTGGTCGGCTCCGAACGCGACGCGCACGGCGACGCGCTCCTCCCCGGCCCCGTTGGTCCCGGCCCAGTCGAGCTCGATCGGCCGACTGCCCCAGATCCCGTTGGGGTCGTGGAACTCGATCGATCGCGCGACGAGCGAACCCGCCGGCGTGTCCGGGGCCGCCGGAGCCCGGGCGGGATCTTCCGCCGCGGACACCCCACCGCCGACCGTATCGGGGGCGGAGCAGCCCGAGAGGGTCGAGCCGAGGACGAGTAACGCCGCGAGGTTTCCCATAACGCGTAGTTTTGTCATGCGTTGAGTGTACGGGTTCCGGTCGCCCGGCCCAAGACGCATCTTCACGCGATGGACGAGCCTCCGATTCGCGACAACCCCGACACGGGCCGCTTCGAGATCGAGATCGACGGGCACGTCGCGTTCCTCGAGTACACACGCGGGCCCGCGGTCCTGGCGCTCGTGCACACGGAGGTCCCCTCGGAACTCGGGGGACGCGGACTGGCGAGCCGCCTCGCCACGCACGCGGCCGAGCTGGCCCGAAGCGAGAGTCTGAGGCTCGAGCCCACGTGCCCGTTCCAGATCGGGTGGCTCGATCGACACACCGAGTACTCCGACCTCGTCAACAAGCCGACCGGCGAAGCCGGCGACGATCCGTTCTGGCTGTAACAGTCCTTCGTGAACACGACCGTTATGTGATAGCCTTTCGGGTTGCAGGGAGGCTAGGCCGGGCCATCGGCGGAACGCGCGCGGCAGTGCTCCTCACCGTTAACTTGTATATGCATGGAGTCCGTCTGAGCACTGTAGCTACTAGTAACCAGTTTATGACGATGTTGTTACGATTTGGGCGTTCGCTCGCACTTGTCGCTATTGGGCTGTTGCTTTCGACAGCTTCCGCCGTCGCTCAAGAACCGACCGAGTGTTTCAACCCGGTCTTCGGCTACGTTCGGCACCTCGCCAACGGTCACGCTGCGGTCGGAGCGACCGTGACGGCGACCTATCAATTCCCGAATCCCTTCATCCGGCGGCAAAGGAACGGGCCCTCGCGCGGTTCTGCCGAGTTCGAGGTCGGCGAAGACGGTATGTATCTGTTCTGCGGGTTACCTCAAGATATCGAGGTGACGCTTCAGGCTAGCCTCTCTGGCAAGAACGGACCGGCCGTCACTGTGACGTTTGGTGCGGGGAACGGCCGCCACGATCTGACGGTCCCGGGCGATGGTAGACGCCCGTAGAGTCGCGGCGCGGGCTATTACATAACAGGTCCTATCTGGACTTCTTCTCGTGTGCGCAAGAGTCGGTGGAGACGGAGGAGGTCGACTGCAGTCGTATCTTCGGCCCTTAGGTAGGCGTATTAGTGCCCGGGCCACGATGGAACGTCGCGCGCGGGGAGCCAATCGATTGGGCGGCTCCTTTCTATGCGGTCGCGGCCCGGCGCTCGAACGACCGGTCCTCGCGCCACACGCGCCATGAGATGCGTGCGAATCGGTTGGCGAGCGCCACGGACGCCACGTTGTAGCCTTTGCGGCGCTCGAACGCCCAGCGCCTCAGATCGTCGTCGTGTTGTTCGGCGGTCCGGAGCACGGAGCGCGCGCCGTGGATCATGAGGGTCCGCAGGTAGCTGTTGCCGTGCTTCGTGATCCGGCCCAGCTCTTGGCCAGATCCACCGATACCTGCATCCTGTTCACCTGGGCTCCTCCTCCTCTTTGGCCGTAATGGGCCGTTATTCGTTCTGGCATTCTGGTGCCGTTTTAGGAGGAGGAGTCCATCCCATCAACTGGCGGCTCCGGGCTTTCAGCCCTCCG
>JAKSCH010000070.1 GCA_022360695.1 Gemmatimonadota bacterium | reverse complement strand
CTTCGGTGCTCCCGGAGCGTCGCGGCGATCGAAGGAAGCGGCATGGCGGATATCCGTTGGTATACGGACGTGGGCGCGGAGCACCTCGAGGAGGTGGGAGGCAAGAACGCTTCGCTCGGCGAGATGACCCAAGCCTTGACCGCGCGCGGCGTCCGCGTGCCTCGCGGGTTCGCGGTCACGGCGTCCGCGTACCGAGACTTCATCGACCACAACGAATTCGCCTCCCGTATCCGAGCGCACCTCGAAGACATCGACTCCGGCTTTCGCACCCTCGCGGACGTCGGCACATCGATCCGCGAGCTCATCCTCACGGGGGCGTTCCCCGAGAGCCTCGAGCGCTCGATTCGCGACGCCTACGACGAGCTGAGCTCGAACTACGAGCCGGACTTCCTCGATGTCGCCGTACGCAGCTCGGCCACCGCCGAGGATCTTCCGGAAGCCAGCTTCGCGGGACAGCAAGAGACCTACCTGAACGTGCGAGGACCCGAGGCCGTCCTCGACGCGTGTCGGAAATGCTACGCTTCGCTCTACACGGATCGCGCGATCGTCTACCGAACGCGACAGGGGTTCGACCACCTGGACGTCGCGCTGTCGGTCGGCATCCAGCGCATGGTCCGATCCGATCTCGGCTGCGCCGGGGTCTGTTTTTCGCTCGACACGGAGACCGGATTCCCGGATGTGGTCCTGATCTCGGCCGCCTGGGGTCTCGGCGAGACCGTCGTACAGGGTACCGTCACGCCGGACCAGTACTCCGTCTTCAAACCGCTCCTCTCCGAGCCCAGTGTGTCCCCCATCGTCGACCGCACGCTGGGCTCGAAGGAGCGAAAAATGGTGTATCGCGATCGCACCGAGATGTGCGACGAGCCGACGTGCGAGATCGCCACGTCCACGGCCGAGCGCGACGCCTACGTGCTGGACGACGAGGAGATCCTCGAGCTCGCGCGTTGTGTGCTCACGATCGAGGAGCACTACGAGCGTCCCATGGACATCGAGTGGGCGAAGGATGGGAAGACCGGTGAGCTGTTCATCGTTCAAGCCCGCCCCGAGACCGTGCAGTCTCGCTCGGAGACCGGCGTCCTCAAGACGTACGACCTCGTCGAGAGCGGCGAGCGGCTCACGAAGGGCATCAGCGTCGGGCAGTCGATCGCGACGGGTCGCGTGTGCGTGATCAAGGATCCGTCGGAGATCGATCGCTTCGAGGATGGCGCGATTCTCGTCACCGAGATGACCGATCCGGATTGGGTCCCGATCATGGAGCGCGCCGCCGGGATCGTCACGAACTCGGGCGGACGCACTTGTCACGCGGCCATCGTGAGCCGCGAGCTCGGGACCCCGGCGGTGGTCGGCTGCGGAAACGCGACCGAGGTCCTCGAGCCCGGCCAGGACGTCACGCTCTCCTGCGCCGAAGGTGAAATCGGCTACATCTACCGCGGCTTCCTCGACTACGAGGAAACCGAGGTCGATCTCGATGTCGCCGAGACGAAGACGGACATGATGCTCAACATCGGGAGCCCGGCCGCGGCGTTCCGCTGGTGGCGGCTCCCGTCGAAGGGTGTGGGGCTGGCTCGGATGGAGTTCATCATCTCGAACCACATCCAGATCCACCCCATGGCGCTCGTCCGCTACGACGCGCTCGAAGATGCGGAGACCAAGACGCGCATCGACGAGCTGACCCGCGGATACGAGGACAAGACCCGCTACTTCGTCGACCACCTCGCGCGCGGGATCTCGAAGATCGCGGCCGCGAGCTGGCCGCACCCCGTGATCGTCCGCATGAGCGACTTCAAGACGAACGAATACGCGGACCTGATCGGCGGCGAGGCGTTCGAGACCGCGGAGAACAATCCGATGCTCGGATTCCGCGGCGCGGCTCGATACTACAGCGACCAATACCGAGAGGGCTTCGCGCTCGAGTGCGAAGCGATCCGTCGCGTCCGTGACGAGCTCGGGCTCTCGAACGTGCTCATCATGATCCCGTTCTGTCGCACGATCGGCGAGGCCGACCGAGTGCTCGACACGCTCGCCGACAACGGTCTCGTCCGTGGCGAGAACGGGCTCGAGGTCTACGTGATGGCGGAGGTCCCATCCAACGTCATCCTGGCGGACGAGTTCGCGGAGCG
>JAKSCH010000245.1 GCA_022360695.1 Gemmatimonadota bacterium | reverse complement strand
TCGCCGCTCGAATGGCAAGGGACTTTTGATGCACCACACTAGCCGCCGGCCGCGCTCTCGAGGTCCGCGGCGTCCCACTCCACCCGCATCACCAGCACGTGCTGGACGTCCAGATCGTCGCGCCACACGCCGTAGATGCGGTTTCCGTCGATGCGGAGCGGCTGATACCGACGCGGCATCTCGAGCTCGCCCAGGAAGCGACCCGCCGGGTCGAACACGTCCCAGGTGGGCGCGCCGAACCCGAGCTGCGGGTTGAAGTTCTCGAGCTCTTCCGGCGGGAGCTCGCTGGGGAGCTGGAGGTGCTGCACCCACAGCGATCCCTCCGGCCCCCCGCGCATCAGCGCGTACGCGGGGTAGGACTCGGCGAAGCCGATCGCATCTCGGAACACTTCGAGCTGCGGGCCGGAGAGACCGAACTCCTCGAAGGCGCGGAGCATCGCCTCGCGGATGAGCTCCTGCTCGGACTCGGCCACCGGCCTCGACACGAACGGCTTCTCGATCACCCGCACGAGCGACGACCCGTCGTACACGCCGATCCGGTAGACATCGTTGTAACCGTAGACGAACGCATCGTCCGTCGTCACCGCCCACACCGGCTCCGGCGAGAAGAACGTGAAGTCGGGTACGCCGTCGCGCATCTGGAACGTGGCTCCGGAGGGGAAGGTCAGAAGCGTGTCTTTCACGGTCCCGTCCGACCCGCGTTCGAGGATGAGGTCCGAGCTCGACACCTCCTGGTCGCCCCCGATCCCGAGGGGTCGCACCTGGTTGATGATCCGACCGTCCGATGTGTCGAGCCACGCGCTCGGGAACCCGCCCGAGAAGTCGATCGGAGCGCTGTCGAGGGGCTCGACGGCGGGCGTGAACCGGTTCAGCCGCTGGTTCGACGGGTCGGGCACGAAGAGCGTGTCCCCGGGTCCGACCAGCACCGGGCCCGCGCCGAGACCGAACTCGCCGGGCCCGGATCCCGGACCGCCCACGGTCCGGAGATACGCTCCGTCGCGCGAGAACACGCGGAGGTGCTGCGCCTGCTGATCGAGCACGACCAACCCGCCCTCCGGGAGCTCGGCGATCCCCGCGATCGCGCCGAACTGGTAGTCGGGGTCCCCGGCCTGGGTACCGATCCGAAGGTCCTCGCTCACGCGCCAGCGGTCCCCGACCGTCCACAGACCGCCGGCCGGGTTCGAGACGATCTCGACACCGGCCGAATCCCTCACGGCACCCGCCCACTCGCCGTCGGGCACGGCGGCTTCCCCGCCGCAGGCGAGGCAGCTCAGGACCATGAGGGAGGTTACACGATCGAAACGTCGTCTTGTCGGAGTCATCGCTCTCGCCCAGGAAGTTTGACGAAACTCGTGCGCATCGCCGGAGTGCCAAGGGATACCCCGGACCCATGACTTCATTCGGTTGTACGACGTCTGACGCCACAAGGAGTCATGGATTGAAGTACGAGACATCGAAGCGGCGCGCGAGCGGGCCGCGGCGTGGCCGGCCGTGGGTGGCCCGTTTTCTGCCGATGCGCGGACGGGACGGGATGACGTGGCTTGGGAGGATCTGGGTGAAGGGACGAGTGCGTCTACACGAGCGGGTCGTCCGCGCCGGTGGCTGGGGCACGCGAACGTTCACTCCGCTCCCGGAATACGTCACCGAGCGCGAGGAGCTC
>JAKSCH010000041.1 GCA_022360695.1 Gemmatimonadota bacterium | reverse complement strand
GCATCATCGGCAGTCGTCTCGGCGGGAACATCGAGAACCGGCGCAAGGACCGCTTCGATGTCCGAGCCGGTGGGAGCCTCTCGTTCAACGACGCCAGCTACTCGCTCAACGAAGAGCTCGACCAGAGCTACATCAACAGCACGCTATTCGGGAACGGAAGCCTGTACCTCGGCTCTTGGACGCTCGGGTCGGAGCTCACCTATCGGATCTTCGACCAGGACGTGTTCGGCCCCGGCGAGAACGTGGCGCTGTGGGAGGCCTCGATCTCGAAGCTGTTCATGGGTGATCGAGCGGAGATCCGGCTCGTCGCGTTCGATCTCCTCAATCAGAACCAAGGCGTGCGGTTCACGAGCTCCGCCAACTTCATCCAGGAGCAACGCACGCAGTCGCTCGGGCAGTACGTGATGCTGAACTTCGTATACCACCTCGGCCCCCGCGGCATGCAGCGGGGAGGCCCCGGCCGCGACCGACGGCGTCGCTGACGCGGATCGTCACCTCGAGAGCGTCGGAGTCGGCTGACGCCAGGTGGGTGCTACTCGGCCCGGAGCGTCACGGCGGGGTCGACGCCCGCGGCCCTCCACGCCGGAATCAGGGCGGCCGCCATCGCCGCGGAGCCCAGCAGGGCGGCGGAGATGGCGAGCGTGATGCCGTCGGTCGCCGTCACCCCGTAGAGCAGCGCGGCGATGAGCCGCGTGCCGGCGAAGGCCAGCAGCGCACCGATCGCGAGCCCCGCGAAGATCAATCGCCCCGCGTCCGCCGCGACCAACGCCAGGATCCGACCGCCCCGCGCCCCCAACGCGATCCGGACGCCCATCTCGTTTCGTCGTTGCGTGACGCTGTACGCCATCGTGCCGTAGAGGCCCACGACCGCCAGCAGCAGCGCCAGCGCTCCGAAGAACCCGGAGAGCGTCGCGAGCAGACGAGGGCGGGCCAGCGACGCCGCGATCTGTTCGGTGAGCGCGTCGAAGTCGAGCGTGATGGCCGGGTGGATCTCGCGCATCGCTTCCGTGACCGCGGGGAGCAACGCGGCTGGCCCGGCCTCGCCGCGGACCACGATCCGGATCGATGGACTCCACAGGCTCGTCTGCTCGAGCGGAACGAACGCCGTCGCCAGGGTCTCCTCATCCACGCGGCGGTACTTGGCATCCGCCACCACGCCGATGATCTCCATGGGGTCGCCCAGCTCGCTGTGGCTGTCGATGCGGACCCGCCCACCGATCGGGCTCGCATCGCCGTAGTACCGCTCGGCGAGCGTCTCGTTGACGATGACGACGCGAGCCGACCGAGCATCGTCTCCCGCCGAGAAGTCACGGCCGGCGAGGAGCCGCGTGTCGAGCGTCTCGAAATACCCATCGGTGACGCCGTTGAACCAGATGGACGCCTGCTCGGCAGCGCCATCGACACGATCGATCAGGACATCCTCGCTCCACGACGTGCCGCTGATGGGCGTGAGGAGCGAAGCGCTCGCGGAGCGCACGCCCGGTATCTGACGGATCCGGTCGATCAACTCGCGGGGGAACCCGAGGTGACGCTCCTCCGATAGACCCAGATCGTCCCACCCGGCTTCCACGATGCCGACGCCGCTCGGCCGAAACCCGGGGTCGATGCGCGTCAGGCGCTGGAAGCTCCCGACGAGGAGCCCCGCCGACACGACGAGGACGAACGAAAGCGCGAGCTGCCCCGTGACGATCCCGCGCGCGAACCGATGACTCGACGCGCCGACGACGGCCCGGCCGGATCCGTGCATCGCCGTCTGCGGCGACACCCGGGAGGATCTCCAAGCGGGGGCGAGCCCAAACAGGACGCCCGTCAGCACCGCGACGCCGATCGTGAAGAAAAGCACCCGCAGGTCGAGCGACAGATCGAGGGACACCGCGCGGCCGATGTCCGAGATGAAGCCCACCACGACGCCGCTCGACCAGCGGGCGAACAAGACGCCGACCCCCGCGCCCAGCAGCGCGAGTAAGATGCTCTCGGTGAGCAGCTGGCGGATCAGACGCCCCCTTCCGGATCCGATGGCGAGACGCACGGCGACCTCGTGCTGGCGGGCGGTCGCCCGCGCGAGGAGCAGCTGCGCCACGTTGGCGCACGCGATCAACAGGACAACGCCGACGACGACGAGCAACGTGTACAGCGACGTCCGGTACTGCCCGCGCACGATCGAGCGTCCGGTGGGCGCGGACAGCACGGCGAGCCTCTGGTCCCGAAACATCTGCTGTTCCTCGCGGGTCCAATGCGTCGGAACGGTCGAGTCGAACACCTCGCGCGCGGCCCCGGCCAGCGCGGCTTGCGCCTCGCCCGCCGTCTCGCCCGGCCGTGTACGTCCGAACACGTTGACGAACCATGTGCCGCGGGAGTCGAGGATGTCGCGGTCGGGTCGCAGCGTTTCCAGCGTGCAGAACGGGGCGAAGATCCCCGCCGAGCGACCCACGTGGATCCCGCCGAACCCTTCGCCGGCCACGCCGATGATCTCGAACGGGTGTCCGTTGAGCGTGAGCGTGCGCCCGATCGCATCGACCGCGCCCCCGTACTCGCGCTGCCAGAACCCGTGCCCCAGAACAGCGACGGACGGACAACCACGAACGTCGTCCGGCGTCGAAAAGAGGCGTCCCTCCGAGGGCCGTACACCGAGCGCATCGAAGTAGTCCCCGCTCACCAGGGCACCCGCCTCCGGGCGCACCAACCCACCGTCACCGAGATCGAATGTTCGATCCGCGAAGGCGAACGTGCGCGCCAGCGCGGTCTGACGATCCCGAATCGCCTCCCACATCGGGTTCGTGAGCTGAGCCGCGCTGCCGCCGTCGTTCGCCTCGACCACCACCTGGACGATCTGCTCGGGTCTGGACACCGGTAGCGACCGGAGCATCACGGCGTTGATGAGGCTGAAGATCGCCGTGTTGGCCCCGATCCCGAGCGCGAGCGAGGCGACGGCGACCCCGGTGAAGACCGGATTCGATCGCAGCCCGCGGATGGCATAGCGGAGATCGGCGAGCAGCGACTCGAGCCAGGCGAGCGCCTCGACGCGATGCACGCGCTCGCGGATCTCGTCGTGGCGACCGAAGCGACGCCGTGCCTCGCGCCGTGCCGCGGTCTCGGTCCAGCCGGAAGCCACGAGCTCATCGACGCGCTCCTCGAGGTGGAACGCCAGCTCCCGCTCGGCGTCACGCGCGAGTCGATCGGTGCGGAACACGTTGATGAGACGGCGCAGCCAGGCCATCGAAACCCCTCCGGAAGCCTCAGACGTATCGGAGCACGCGACGGACACCCTCCGTGGTACGCAGCCAGGTCTCGCGTTCACGGGCGAGCTGTTTCCGGCCCGCGGGGGTGATCTCGTAGAAGCGCGCTTGCCGGCCTTTGTCCGTGGTGCCCCAATCGGCGGAGAGCCACCCCTGCTGCTCCATGCGCCGGAGCGCGGGGTAGAGCGAACCCTCCTCGACCCTCAACGCGTCGGCGGACGAGCGTTGGATCGCGCGGGTGAGCGCGTAGCCGTGGAGACTCCCGAACGACGAGAGCGTTTGCAGGACGAGGAGCTGGAGCGCCCCGTACAGGACGTCGGTGCGGTTGGACATGCGGTATACCTAGCTGGCTATATATAGACTACTAGGTATCTACGGCGTTCTCGGTCTTCCCGCAAATGCGCCGTATCGAAACGACCGACGGAGTGATCGTCTCGCAGGCGCTACTCCGAGCGGATGGCCGTCAG
>JAKSCH010000136.1 GCA_022360695.1 Gemmatimonadota bacterium | reverse complement strand
GCATCGCAACGAGCCCCGGAACGCGAAATCGAGTGTCGGCGCCTGGCATCTATCCAAATCCTCCGAGAATGAAATCCCCACTCATCGTAATGAACGTGCCGGCCGGGCGTTTCACCGAGATGATGTGGGCGACGTGCCCGCAACACGTACAATCGTACGGACCGGGAAATCGCCTGTAAAATGATCATCGAAAAAGGTCATATGCAATGGCACCTTGCCTGTGCGGACAAAACCCGCGCGAGGGCTCCCGAGGGAGGAGAGTGTCCCGACAGTCGGCTGACGGCACTCCGGCGGGTTTGATTCCGGGGGGGTCGTCTTCCTATGTTGCGTCGCCATCGTCCGCCGCGGGCCGCGCGCCGGCGCTTGGCGGACATCTTCCTCGACCCCCTCCCTCCCCGATCCCGCATGCCCATCCGAAGCGACCACTGGATTCAGAAGATGGCGGAGGAGCACGGGATGATCGAGCCGTTCGAGGCCGGACAGGTGCGCGATGGATGCATCTCGTACGGCCTGTCGTCCTACGGCTACGACATCCGCGTCGCCGCCGACTTCAAGGTGTTCACCAACGTCCACAACGTGATCGTCGATCCCAAGCGCTTCGACGACCGCTCCTTCGTGGACATACCCGAGGATGCGTGCATCATCCCGCCCAACTCCTTCGCCCTGGGGCGCACCGTCGAGTACTTCCGCATCCCGCGGGACACGCTGGTGGTGTGCGTGGGCAAGTCGACGTACGCGCGCTGCGGGATCATCGTGAACGTGACCCCGCTCGAGCCCACCTGGTGCGGCCACCTCACGCTCGAGATCTCGAACACGACGCCGCTGCCCGCGAAGGTCTACTCGAACGAGGGCATCGCCCAGGTACTGTTCTTCGAATCGGACGAAGCGTGCGAGGTCAGCTACGCGGACAAGAAGGGGAAGTACCAGGGGCAGACGGGGGTCACCCCGCCCAAGCTGTAGCGCGTCGCCTCACGCATCCGCCGAGAGGACGCGCTCCGCGAGGTCGGCGATCCGCATCGCGAGCAGCTCGGGCTTCTGCTCGGGCAGGATGTGTCCGCCGTCGTCCACGAGCGTCAACGTGCCATCGAGCTCGTCGGCGAGTCGCCGTGCGGCCGAGACGGGGACGCGCGGGTCGTGGGCGCCGGCGATGACGTGGGCCGCGAGCGCGCGCTCGGGCATCTGCGTATCCAGCTCCGCGGGTCTCCAGTCGGCGAGGATCCGGAGCAGCGTCTCGGAGCGGACGCGCTCGGCGAAAGGGGCGGCGTAGGCTTCACGAATCTCGCGCGGCACGGCGAAATGAGGCCCCCCCGCACGCTTCATCACGGCGCGACCGATCCATCCGTGGAGCGGCGCGAACCCGTGGCTGACGCCGCGTCGCACGACCGCCGCGTCGAGAGCGGAGAGAAGGAGCGGACGCCGGATGTGCCGCGTGATCGGGTTCGACAGGACGAGGCCGCGCACCGCCGGTTCGCGACGAGCGTAGGCGAGGGCGATCGCCGCCCCATGCGAGTGCCCCACGACGAGTCGGGGAGGCCCGGGGTCCTCGAGGGCGACGGCCACGAGCTCCCGGAGCCGCCGGACCTCGTCCGCGAGCCGAAAGCGCAGCTCCGGGTTCGCGCTCGACTCGCCGCGGCCCAGAAGATCGGGGACCACACATCGCACGTCCGCGACGCGCTCCACCAAGACCTCGACGGCCGGTAGCCAGGATCGCGCGCGCGCGCTGACGCCGTGGAGAAACACGATCGGGACGCCCCGACCGCGCTCGTACAATCGGAGTCGACCTTCGTCGAGCTCGACCCACCGGGCGGACGCGCCCGTGGCCGTCGGCCTGCGTGAGGATTCCACGGTCCCGAACGTCCTCCCGGACCCGGCCACAGACAAGAGCCGCGACGCCGAGCGGACCTCGGGCGAGCGGCTCGATTCCTTTAAACGACGGGCCTTCAAGGGGGTTCCCTTGCTTGCCGGTGCGTCCCGCGCGGGGTACTTTCGCGGGGCGGGATCGTGAAGAAATTCACAAGCTCGCACCCAAAGGAGCGAACCCCGTTGCTCGACCCATATATCGGCATCCTGATCTTGACCCTGGTCGGCGTGCTGAACGCCGGCGCCATGATGGGCGTGTCGCATCTCGTCGGATCGAACCGCCCGACGGCCGTCAAGGCGAGTCCCTACGAATCCGGCATCACGCCGCTGGGGACCACGCGCGAGCGCTTCTCGGTCAATTTCTATCTCGTGGCGATGCTGTTCATCGTCCTCGATATCGAGACGCTGTTCCTGATCCCCTGGGCCGCGGTGTTCCGCGAGTTCGGGATCGTGGGGTTCCTCGAGATCACGGCGTTTCTGCTCGTGCTGGGTGTGGGGCTCGTGTACGCCTGGAAGAAAGGCGCGCTCGAATGGGATTGAGGAGCCGACCGTGACGAAGCTCGACATACTGCCGACGGATCCCGGCGTGCTCGACACCGGCATCCCGCGCAACTGGATGACGACGAAGCTCGACTACGTCGTGAACTGGGCGCGAAGGAACTCGCTGTGGCCGATGCCGTTCGGTACGGCCTGCTGCGCGATCGAGATGATGGCGTCGGCCGCGTCCAAGTACGACATCGGGCGCTTCGGCATGGAGCGCATGTCGTTCAGCCCGCGCCAGGCCGATCTGATGATCGTGGCCGGCCGGGTCACGTATAAGCTCGCTCCCGTGCTACGCCGCATCTGGGATCAGATGCCGCAACCCAAGTGGTGCGTGTCGATGGGTGCGTGCGCGAGCTCGGGTGGGATGTTCGACAACTACACGATCGTGCAGGGCATCGACAGCGTCATCCCCGTCGACGTGTACGTGCCGGGTTGTCCGCCGCGACCCGAGGGCTTGATCTACGGGCTCCTCATGATCCAGGAGAAGATCAAGGGCGAGTCGTTGGCCCACCCTCGCGCTCGAGACGAAGACCCCGACGCCGTGGGTCTGCCGAACCTGCCGGCCGAGACGATCGAGTTGACCGCGCAACCGTTCGGAAACTCCACGAACCAGAACCGTGTGAGCGGACTCGCACCCACGTCCGCCCTCTCCCGTCCGCGCGACCGGAGAGAGCGACGGATCGAGCACCGCGACTGAGGCGCCCGAAACGCCCGTGACGACTGCGATCGCCGTCGAAGCCCCCTCGTTGATCCGAGGCGAGGCCGGCCCCCCGTCCGATCTCGCGGGGCACCCGAGCGTCGTCGCGCTTCGCGACCGATTCGGTGAGGTCGTCCGCGCGGTCGCGGTAGATGCACTCGGCTACCCCGTGGTCTGGGTGGACCCCGCCCACAACGCGGAGGTGCTCGCGTTCCTGCGCGAGGATCCCGACCAGTCGTACGATCTGCTCGCCGATATCATGGGCGCGCACGCGGGGGTGGGCGCCCCGATCCAGGTCTGGTACCAACTGTGGTCGATGACGCACGGCCGTCAGCTCCGCGTCGCCTGCGAGGTGCCGCTCGACGATCTCGAGCTCGACACCGTCACGGATCAGTGGCGAACGGCCGATTGGCTCGAGCGCGAGACGTGGGACATGTTCGGCGTGACCTTCAAGGGGCACCCGGACCTCCGTCGAATCCTGATGCCGGAGAACTACGAAGAGGGCTTTCCACTCCGGAAGGACTTCCCGCTTCGTGGCCGGTTCAGCCGCTCCGAGCAGGTCCGGCGAGCGCTCAATCGAGGGCTCGACGACGTGTACGCCGCGCGCGAGATGGAGATGGCGGGGTACGACCTCGACGACGATGGGCTGCCGGTCACCCCCGAGGACGCGTCGGGTCTCGCTTCGATCCGAGACGTGGACCCGAGCGAGGGACTCGAAGACGCGCTCGAGGGCGCGCCCATGCTGATCAACATGGGACCGCAGCACCCGGCGACCCACGGCGTGCTCCGCCTCGTGCTCCAGCTCGACGGCGAGCGCGTGGTCACGTGCATCCCGCACATCGGGTACCTGCACACGGGCTTCGAGAAGACGTGCGAGTTCCGCGAGTGGAACCAGGTCGTCCCCTACACGGACCGGATGGACTACCTGGCGCCGATGCTCTACAACATCGGGTACGCGGGCGCCGTCGAGCAGCTCCTCGGAGTCGAGATCACGGAGCGTTGTCGCGTCGTCCGGGTGATCCTCGGCGAGCTCAATCGGCTGCTCGGACATCTTCTGTGGCTCGGGACGACCGCGATCGACATCGGGGCGTTCTCCGTCTTCCTGTACACGTTCCAGGAGCGGGAGCGCATCTACAACCTCCACGAGGCCTACACCGGCGGACGAATCACGACCTCCGTGACCCGCGTCGGTGGCATGCTCGCGGATCTCCCCGTGGGGTGGGTCTCCGCGACACGGGAGTTCGCCGCGACCTTCCCGGAGACCCTGGACGAAGTGGAGCGCCTGCTCTCGCGCAACGCGATCTGGCAGGGCCGAACCATGGACATCGGGCGCCTCGGCGCGGAAGACGCCGTGAGCTACGGGGTGACCGGCCCCACGCTCCGCGCGAGCGGCGTGGCCTACGATGTACGAAAGGCGCGGCCGTATCTCGGGTACGAAGAGTACGACTTCGACGTCCCGGTGGGCTCGACCGGGGACGTGTACGACCGCTACCTGGTCCGCCTGGAGGAGATGCGCCAGAGCGTGCGGATCATCGAGCAGGCGCTCGACCGTCTCCCGGATGGTCCCATCAATATCGACGACTACCGCATCGTCCTCCCCCCCAAGGGCGAGGCGATGGGCTCGATCGACACGATGATCTCGCACTTCAAGCTCGTGATGGAAGGGGTGAGAGTCCCCGCCGGCGAGACGTGGTACTCGATCGAGAGCTCGAAGGGCGAGCTGGGATTCGGGATCATCTCCGATGGTGGCACGAAGCCCGTCCGCTGCCGCTTCCGCGGGCCGTCGTTCATCAACATCGCGGCGCTGCCGCAGCTCGTGGAGAACGAGCTCGTGGCCGACGTGATCGCGATCAACGCGTCGCTCGACGTCGTGCTCGGGGAGATCGATCGATGAGCCGCAAGATCCACCCCTCGGTCGTGGGTGCGCAGCCGTTCCAGCTCACGGCCCGCGAGACGTTCGACGGACCGATCTTCGAGACGCCCGAGGGGAAGGAGCGGCTCGAGATGGCGTTGTCGCGCTACCCGCAGAAGCAGGCCGCGCTGCTCCCGATGCTGCACTTCGTGCAGGAGAAGAAGGGGTGGATCGAGCCGGACGACATGGCGCAGGTTGCGGAGGCACTCGATCTGACGCCGGCGTACGTGCACTCGATCGCGACCTTCTACACGATGTACAACAAGCACCCGGTCGGCCGGCACCTCGTACAGGTGTGCACGAACATCTCGTGTCACCTGAACAAGGGTGAAGAGGTGCTCGAGCGGTTCCTCGCGGAGACCGGGGCGAGGCAGGGCGAGATCTCCGACGACGGCGAGTTCACCGTGATCGAGGCCGAGTGTCTGGGCGCGTGCGGATTCGCCACGGTCGTCCAGGTGAACGACCGCTACTTCGAAGACGTCACGCCGGAGAAGGTCGCCGACATCGTGGCGGAGCTGCGCTCGACCGCCGTCGGAACGGAGGGTGGCTCGTGAGCTTCCCACACCGACACGATCTGGAAACGACCACCCTCCTTTCGCGTCACCAGGGCGACGAGACGGCGCGCTCGCTCGAGGGTTGGCGTGGGCTCGGTGGGTACGAGGCGCTCCGGAAGGCGATCGGCATGTCGCCCGACGAGATCACCGAGGTGGTGAAGGCATCGGGTCTCCGGGGACGCGGCGGTGCGGGCTTTCCGACGGGGCTCAAGTGGAGCTTCATGCCGAAGGACGACGGCAAGCCCCACTACCTGTGCTGCAACGCGGACGAGTCGGAGCCCGGCGCGTTCAAGGACCGCGAGATCATCCGGTGGACGCCGCACCTGCTGATCGAGGGGTGTCTGATCGGGGCGCGCGCCATCGGATCCGCGCACGCGTACATCTACGTGCGGGGCGAGTTCTTCGAGGACACGCGCTATCTGACCGCCGCCGTCACCGAGGCCTACGAGGGCGGGTACATCGGGGACGACATCATGGGCACGGGCTGGTCCTGCGACCTCACGGTGCACACCGGGGCGGGGGCGTACATCGCGGGCGAGGAGACGGGGCTCATGAACTCGCTCATGGGCAACCGCGCCGAGCCCTGGGCCAAGCCGCCGTTCCCCGCGCAGGCGGGCGCGTTCGGGATGCCGACCACGGTCAACAACGTCGAGACGCTCTCCACCGTGCCCGGCATCGTCACCGAAGGTGCCGACTGGTACACGCAGTGGGGGACCGAGAAGTCGCCGGGCACGAAGCTCTGGTGCTGCTCGGGCCACCTCGTGCGACCCGGGAACTACGAGTTCGAGCTCGGGATTCCGCTCGAGGACATCATCTTCGAAGCGTGCGGCGGGACCCCTTCGGGCAAGCCGGTCAAAGCCGTCATACCGGGCGGTTCGTCGACCGCGTTCCTGACGGGCGATGAGCTCGATTGCTCGACCACGTACGAGGGGATGCAGGAGGCCGGCAGCTCGTTGGGGACCGCCTCCCCCATCGTGATGGACGAAGACACGGACATCGTGGCCGCCATGCGACGCATCGCCCAGTTCTACGCGCACGAATCGTGTGGCCAGTGCGTCCAATGTCGCGAGGGGACGTCCTGGGTCGTTCGCATCCTCCAGCGGATCGAGGCCGGCGACGGCGAGCTCAAAGACATCGACACGTTGTACGAGCTCTGCGAGCAGATGACGGGTCGGACGATCTGCGTGTTGGCCGACAGCGTCGTCTTCCCGCTCCGATCCTCGCTCGACAAGTTCCGCGGCGAGTACGAAGCGCGAATGAGCCCGAGCCTCGTGGCGGTGGGGTAGCCGAGTGACGAACGGGGAAGCCAAACGGGCGGTCACGCTCACGATCGATGGGACCGAGATCACCGTCCCGCAGGGCACGCGGGTGATCGAAGCGGCCGAGCGCGTCGGCGTGGTGGTACCTCGCTATTGCTACCACCCGGGGATCCCGACCCGTCCCGCGCAGTGCCGCATGTGTCTGGTGGAGGTCGAGGGGCGACCCAAGCTCGAGCCTTCCTGCACGCTCCAGGCGCAGGACGAGATGGTCGTCCACACGGCGAGCGACACGGCGGAGAAAGCCCGCCAGTCGGTGATCGAGTTCCTGCTCGTCAATCACCCGCTCGACTGCCCGATCTGCGACGCGGCCGGGCAGTGCATGCTCCAAGACTACGCGTACGTCACGAACCAGCTCGAGAGCCGGCTCAACGAGCCCAAGCAGGTCATGGGGCGCGATCGGGTCGCGGACGACATCCTCTACTTCGCGGATCGCTGCATCATCTGCACGCGGTGCGTGCGCTTCATGCGCGATGTCGCGGAAGACGATGCGCTGATCGTCGCGCAGCGTGGTCACAAGGCCTACATCGACACGTTCCCCGGACGGGAGCTCGACAACCCCTTCCAGGGCAACATCGTCGACGTCTGTCCCGTCGGCGCGCTCGTGCACGAGGACTTCGTGTTCAAGGCGCGCTCGTGGGACATGGATGCCACCACGAGCATCTGCCCGGGGTGCACGACCGGCTGCAACGTGACGATCGATACGAAAGAGAATCAGATCGTCCGTCTCAAGCCGCGCTACAACCCCGACGTCAACTCGTACTGGATGTGCGATCACGGTCGAAAGCACCTCGTGATGACGAATCGCGGCGTGCGCGCCGAGGTGCCGATGGTCTCGGTCGACGGCGCGTTGCAGCCGACCGACTGGGAGCGAGCGCTCGACCACGTCGCCGACCTCGTGGACGACGCGTCCGGCGCGAACGGCGCCGCGATCGTGTCCGCGAACGCATCGAACGAGGATCTGTTGCTGCTGCTCCCGCTCCTCGGCCGACTCGACGTCTCGTCGATCGTGTTCCGGGTTCCCACGGGAGAGACCGCGGCGCTGCCTACGGTGCCCAAGCTCCAGCTCCGAGCCGACCGCGTCGCGAACGCATACGGTCTGGAGCTGCTCGGAGCCGAGCGGGTAGAGGAGCTCCCCGCGCTCGCGGAGGGCGCACCCTTGGTCGTCCTCGACGATCTTCTCGAGGGCGCCGACGAGTCGTTCGGAGCCACGGCGTCCCCCTTCATCTACCTGGGGACGCGGCTCCCGGCGGCGGCACGGAACGCGGACGCCGTGCTGCCGATCGCCACGTTCGCGGAGATGGACGGGACGTTCACGAACTTCGAGGGACGCGTACAGCGGTTCCACCAGGCGCTCACGCCGCCGGGCCTGGCGCGTCCCGGGTGGATGGTCCTGAGCCGGCTGCTGGCCCGTTTGGGTGAAGGCGACCCGCTCTCCGACATCGGCGCGGCGTTCGATCGCGTGGCCGGCACGTCGGAGCCGTACGCCGGGCTGACCTGGGACTCGATCGGTCTCAAGGGCGCGCTCGTGAGCGGAGCGGGAGCGACCGCCGCCTCGATGGGATCGGGCTCGTGAGCGGTATCACGGGCGGTCCGTTCGTGGTCGCGACGCTGATCAAGGTCGCCATTTTCTTCACGGCGATGATGCTGGCCGTGATGCTCGCGACGATCGTGGAGCGGAAGGTCGCCGGGTTCATTCAAGATCGAAGCGGCCCGAACCGCGTGGGTCCCTGGGGCATGCTCCAGGTGATCGCCGACGGGATCAAGAACATCATCAAGGAAGAGACGATGCCGGCGCAGG
>JAKSCH010000131.1 GCA_022360695.1 Gemmatimonadota bacterium | reverse complement strand
GATCTCGACGAGCGCCATGATGTGGACGGGGTTGAAGAAATGCATCCCGACGACGCGATCGGGCTCGGGCACCATCTCGGCGATCCGCGTGATCGACAACGAGGACGTGTTCGTCGCGAGGAGCGCCTCGGCCCCCGCGACCTCGGCGCACGCGCACAACAGCGACTGCTTGAGCTCGAGCTTCTCCGGGACCGCCTCGATGACGACCGTCGCCGCGTTCGCCGCCTGGGTCAGGTCATCGGTCGTGCGGAGGGCGTCGAGCGCCCGCTTCATGTCGTCGGGCTCGATCTTCCCTCGTTGGATGCCCGTGGCGAGGTTCGACTCGATCTTGCTTCGAGCCGCCTCGAGCGCGTCGGGCATCACGTCGAAGAGCCATGTGTCGTACCCGGCCATCGCCGATACCTGCGCGATGCCGTGTCCCATCGTGCCCGCGCCGAGCACCGCGATCGACTCGCTCACGCCTTCGCTCCGGGCGTCTCCGTACGCGTGCGGGTCATTCAGTCCTCCCAGTGCATCATCGGCTCGTTCTCAAGCGGTCGCCGCCGGACCACTTCGATGGCCTCGAACCCGAGCTCATCGGCGACCGCGTTGGCGACCAGATTGTCCGCGCCGGTGTAGAGTCGCACCTCGGCGGCCTCCCACTCGGCGGCCCACTCGAACGTCTTCTGGAGAAGTCGGTTCAGATACCCCCTCCGACGCGCCTCACGGCGTACGAAGGGCGTCTGGATCCGAACGTAGCGCGGAGGATCGAAGTACGGCTCGTTCTCCTCGACGAAGCACACGATCATGCCGTCGAGACCGCCGTCCTCATCTTCGAGCACGAACACCGCGCCGGTCGCTTCCTCGATGCGCCGTTGGAAGATCCGCCTCCGGGTCTCCAGCGCGTCGGCTCGCAGCATCCGGTAGGCCGGGTTCAATGCGTGCGCTCTCATGTACTGCGCCCACATGGCGACGAGCTCGTCCACGTCCGCCTCGGTTGCCGGTCGGATGGTCGCCTCCTGGCTCATGACGCGTCGTCCTTCCCGAAGACCGGTCGGCGTTTTTCGACGAAGGCGCGCACGCCCTCGAGCGCGTCGGCCGATTCGAAGCAGGCGCGCTGCGCCTCGGTCTCGTAGTCGAGCATCTCATCGAAGCTCGAGGCGAGGCTCCGCTGGATCGCGCGCTTGGCGAGCCGCAGCGGGAGCGCGGGCTTGGCGGCGAGTCGCTCGGCCCACTCTCGCGCGAGCGCCATGAGTTCGTTCGCCGGGACCACGCGGTTGACGAGTCCGATCGCGAGCGCTTCATCGGCCGGGACCATCTCGGCGAAGAAGAAGAGCTCCGCCGCGCGGGCCGGACCCACCAGACGCGGGACGTTGTACGTGCCGCCCCAGTCCGGGTGGAGCCCGATCCGGTTGAACGTCTGACCGATCGACGCGCCTTCGGCCGCGATCCTCAGGTCGCACGCGAGCGCCATGTTGGCGCCCCCGCCCGCGGCCGGACCGTTGATCGCCGCGATCACGGGCTTGGGCATCCGTCGAATGGCATCGGCCACGCGCCGACCCGCCTCGACGAGCGCCACCGCTTCGTCGATCGACTGCGACTCGATGAGCTGTGTGAGGTACTTCACGTCGGCACCCGCGCAGAAAGCGCGGCCCGCCCCCGTGATGATGACCGCACGGACCCCCTCGTCGTCGGCCAGTCGCTCGATGCCGTCGGCGATGCGGTCGCGCATCTCGCCGATGAACGCGTTGAGCTTTTCGGGTCGGTTGAGCGTCAGCGTGCCGACGCCGTCTTCGACCTCGACCAGGACGAGCGACTCGCTCATTCGGCGTGCACCAGGAGCGCGATGCCTTGACCCACGCCGATGCACATCGTGACGAGACCGGTCTCGGCGTCCCTCCGCCCCATCTCATGGACGAGCGAGGTGAGCAGCTTGGCTCCCGTACACCCGAGCGGGTGTCCGAGCGCGATCGCGCCCCCGTTCACGTTGACGCGCTCGGGGTCGAGCCCGAGCTCCTCGATGCAGGGGATGGCCTGCGCCGCGAACGCTTCGTTGAGCTCGACGAGATCCAGGTCGTCGACGGCCAGACCGGCGCGCTCGAGCGCCTTCCGGGTCGCCGGCACCGGCCCGATCCCCATCCGCGAGGGATCGCCCCCCGCGACCGCCGAGGCGCCGAGGCGCGCCATCGGCGCCAGCCCCAGCTCGCTCGCGACCGCGCGGCTCGTGATCAGGAGCGCGGCCGCCCCGTCGTTGATCCCCGAGGCGTTTCCCGCCGTCACGGAGCCGTCGGCTTGGAACGCGGCGCGTAGCGTTCCGAGCTTCTCGAGCGTCACGTCGGGACGCGGGTGCTCGTCGCGATCGACCCGGATCGGGCCGCCCTTCCGCCGCGGCACATCGACGGGAGCGATCTCATCGTCGAACCGCCCCGCCTCGATCGCCGCGGCCGCGCGGCGCTGGCTCTCCATCGCGAACGCGTCCTGCGCCTCGCGGCCGGTCCCGTGATCCTCGGCCACGAGCTCCGCCGTCTGGCCGAGCGAGATCGTCCAGCCTTCCGGCATCACCGGGTTCGTGAACCGCCAACCCACGGTCGTGTCCGCCATCGGAGGCGGGACGCGCGAGAACCCGGTCTCGGGCTTGAGCATGACCCACGGCGCGCGCGACATGCTCTCGACGCCCCCGGCGATGAAGACATCGCCCTCGCCCGCCCGTATGGCGTGTCCGGCGCTCACGACGGCTTGGAGCCCCGAGCCGCAGAGCCGATTTACGGTCTGTCCGGCGACTTCGATGGGGAGGCCGGCCAGGAGGCCGGCCATCCGCGCCACGTTGCGATTGTCCTCGCCCGCGCCGTTGGTGCAGCCGGCGATGACGTCTTCGATCCGGTCGGTCGGCACGCCCGTACGCTCGACCAGCGCGCCCACCGCGCCGGCGAGCAGGTCATCGGGACGCACCGATGACAACGCGCCGCCCGCGCGCCCGACAGGCGTACGGACGGCGTCGATGATGACCGGGTCGCGATCCGTTGCGCTCACGATCGCGATGCTCGATCCGGCGCTTCTACGTGCCGGAGAATGCGGGGGGGCGCTTCTCCACGTAGGCCGCGAGCCCTTCCTTCGCGTCCTCGCCCTGGAAGAGCAGCTGCTGGAGCTCGCGCTCGATCGCCAGACCCTCCGAGAACGGGACCTCGATCCCGCTGCACACGGACCGCTTGATCCGACCCACGGCGCGCGACGGCTTGTTGGGCGGCGTGAACTGCTTCGCGTACTCCATCACTTGGCCGAAGAACTCGTCGTTGTCCCCCTCGTACACCTTGTTCACGAGCCCGAGCTCGAGCGCCTCGTCGAACCCGAAGGTCCGGCCCTCGACCATCAGCTCGATCGACTTCGGCTTGCCGAGCAGGCGTCCGAGCCGCTGCGTGCCTCCGGTTCCCGGCAGCACGCCGAGGTTCACTTCCGGGAGCCCGATCTTGCCGGCGTCCTTGCGGGCGATCCGGATGTCGCAGGCGAGCGCGATCTCGAGACCGCCGCCCACCGTGTGTCCGTTGAGCGCGCCGATCACGAGCTTCGGCGTCTGCTCGAGCCGCGTCAGCGTCTCGTTGGCGTGGAGACAGAAGAAGTACTTGAAGTAGGGATCCGAGGTCTGGAGCATGTTGATGTTCGCGCCGGCCGAGAAGAACTTCTCGCCTTCGCCTCGGATCACGATGACGTGGACGTCCTTGTCGAAGCGCGCCTGGAGGATCGCGTCATCGAGATCGCGCATCATCTCGTGCGTATACGTGTTCGCGGGCGGATCGTCGATCGTGAACACGGCGACGCCGTCCTCGACGGTGTATTTGATCAGCTTGTCGGGCATCGGGTTCCTTCCTCTCGAGAACCGGTCGCCGAGGGCCTCGATCGAGGCCGATTCTCGCGTGTCGTGGACGACCGGCGGGCGGCGGCAAACTATCTCGTCCGCCGGTCGCCCGACAACTTGGAATCGGCCCGTTTGGAAAGGAGCGATGGCGATTGTCGAGTCGGTCGACCGGCGGTGCGAAACGCTCGCTCACGGAGCGGTCCATGCGTGCGCGCGCTCGGGAGCTCGCGACCGCAGACCCCGACCTGGCGCGTGTGCTCGAGGTGTACGGTCCTCCCCCCATGTGGGGACGCGCGCCCACGTTCGGGACGCTCATCCACCTGATCCTCGAGCAGCAGGTCTCACTGGCTTCGGCACGGGCGGCGATGGATCGGCTGGTCGAGCGAATCGGCGAGCCGACCCCCGATGGCGTGCTCGCGCTCGATGACGACGCGTTGCTCGAGATCGGATTCAGCCGGCAGAAGCGGACCTACGCGCGCGACCTCGCGCGCCGCGTCCGAGACGGCGATCTCGATCTCGCGCGTCTCGGCGACCTCGACGACGCGGACGTGCGGGACGAGCTCACGGCGGTGAAGGGGATCGGGGCGTGGACCGCCGACATCTTTTTGTTGATGGCACTGGGCCGCCCCGACTCGTGGCCGGTAGGGGACCGTGCGCTCGTCGTGGCGGCTCGCGCGCTGCGCGGGCTCGAGACCGACCCCACGGTCGAGGAGATGGAGGCGATCGGAGACGCGTGGCGCCCCTGGCGTTCCGTCGCCGCACGTATCCTCTGGCACTTCTATCTGTGCGAGATTCGACCCCCCGGCGGTCGCCAAAACCGCCGGAAAGCGGCAACGTTGACCGCGGACCAGGTGTCCTAGCCGCTACCCTCGATCGTCCGGCGGTCGCGCGATGACGATGAGCGCGCCTCCGCTCCAGCCCCGGAAGGTGGTGTCCCCGATCGACGCTCCCTCGGAAGCCTGTCACCCGGTCGCGGACGATCCGGTCTGTAGTCGGCGTCCGGTTCCGGTGACGCCGTGCTGAGACGCGCGGGGCTGAGCATCGTGTTCGCGACCGTGCTCGTGGACATGATCGGCTTCGGAATCGTCCTCCCGCTGCTGCCGTTCTACGCCGAGGAGCTCGGCGCCACGCCGTTCGAAGTCACCCTCATCATCGCCTCGTTCTCCGCCATGCAGCTCGTGGCGGCCCCGATCTGGGGTCGGTTCTCGGACCGAACCGGACGACGCCGTCTGTTGATCGCGGGGCTGTTCGCCTCGGCCGTCTCTTATCTCATCTTCGCGCTCGCCGACTCGATCGCCGTGCTCCTGCTGTCGCGCGCGGCCGCCGGTGCGGCCGGAGGGACGATCTCGGTCGCGCAAGCCTACGTCGCCGATTCGACCAAAGGCGAGGAACGGGCCCACGGGCTCGGTCTGATCGGCGCGGCGTCGGGGCTCGGGATCATGCTGGGCCCCGCGATCGGTGGGTATTTCAGTCGGTTCGGGTTCGGCGCCCCCGGTCTCGTGGCCGCCGGGCTGTGCGCGCTCAACGCGGCCGCCGCGATCGCGTTCCTGCCCGAGTCGCGGCAGTTCCGCGATCGCGTCGTCGACGCGGCGAGCGGCCAGGCGGCCACGTTCCGGGGGTGGGTGCGGTCGCTCACGCGGTTCCCCCTGGGCCTCGTGCTCGCGGTCTACTTCCTCGCCCTGAGCTGCTTCACGTCGATGACGTCGGTGCTCGCGCTCTATCTCGAGCGCGTCTTCGCGATGGACGCGTCGGACATGGGGCTCGTGTTCACGCTCGCGGGGGCCGTAACGGTCGTCATCCGCGGTGGGGCAGTGGGCCGGATCGTGAAGACGTTCGGGGAGCCCACCACGGTTCGGGCCGGCTGCGTGCTCCTGGCGGTGAGCGTCGGCGCGATCCCGTTCATCACGAACGAGTGGTGGCTCGCGCTCCTGGTGCCGCTGTGGGCTTCGGCGACGGGCATCCTGTTCCCATCGCTCTCCGCGCTGATCTCGCGCGCCACGGACGAGCACTCCCAGGGATCGATCCTCGGCGGCAGCCAGCTCGCCGGAGGGACCGGACGCGTCGTCGGGCCGTTGTGGGCGGGCGCGCTCTTCCAGTCGTACTCGATCGCCAGCCCCTTCCTCGTGGGATCCGCCGTGATGTTGGTCGCGATCGGGTTGGCGTTTCGGATCCCGGCGGCGGTCCGGCCGGCGAGCGCCGCGCTCGATCCCGGCGACCGCTGGAGCGGACCGGCCGCGGGTCACGAGCCGGCGCCACCGGGTCCGCACGAGCCCGAGCCCTCGGTCGCGGCGACGGGCGCCGAGCGTGACGGGCTGGATGCGGCGGAGAGCGGGTCTCGATGAGCGAGGCATCGGCGACTCGATCGGGGACCCGACCGCGGTTCGGAGAGCGGGCGCAGTTCGTGTCGCTCCCGGGCGGCGAGGTCTCGGCTCTCCTGGTCCGACCCGACGACGCGTGGGCGCTGCTCGCGTTCGCGCATGGCGCCGGAGCCGGGATCGAGCACGTATTCATGTCGGACATGGCGCAGCGGCTCGCGGAGCGCGGCGTCGCGACCCTGCGCTATCGGTTCCCGTACATGGAGGAGCGGGCGCGATCGGGGCGTCGTCGCCCGCCGGATCGTCCACCGGTGCTCGTCGAGGCCGTCGGCGCGGCCGTGGCAAAGGCGACGCGTCTGGCCGAGGGACTCCCCGTGTTCGCGGGCGGGAAGTCGATGGGCGGTCGCATGAGCTCGACGGCCGCCGCGGAGAGCGGCCTGCGCGGCGTACGGGGGCTCGTCTTCTTCGGGTTCCCCCTCCACCCGCCGGGCAAGCCGGGGACCGAGCGCGCGGATCATCTCGCCGATGTCGAGCCCCCGATGCTGTTTCTCCAGGGCACCCGCGACGCGCTGGCCGATCTCGAGCTGTTGACCCCCGTCTGCGAGACCCTGGGTCCGCGCGCGACGCTCCACGTCGTGGAAGGAGCGGATCACTCGTTCCACGTCCTCGAGCGAAGCGGGCGTACGGATCCGGAGGTGGCCATCGAGTTGGCCGAGCGGGCGGCGCGCTGGATGTCGGAGCACGCCTGAGACCGGACGCGGTCGACGCGCACAGCCGGGCGCGCCCAGATCCACGACGTTAGATTGAGCGCATGATCCCTTGCCTTCGACGGACGTTGACCGCCGTGGTCGCCGTGGGAGCCGTCGCAGGGCTGGCGGCGCTCGTTACACCGGGCGCCGAAGGCCGACTCTCGGCACAGGAGGGCGGCGAGGTGTCTCGTGTCCTCATCACCGGCACCATCGAGATGGGCCTGGCGCCGTTCGTCGAGCGCGCGCTCGACGAGGCGGCGGAGCGCGGGGCGGCTGCCGTGGTCCTCGACCTCGACACGCCCGGCGGTCGCGTGGATGCCGCGTGGCAGATCATCGACGCGGTGCGGGACGCCTCGCTCCCGGTCTACGCGTACGTCAACCGGCGCGCGCTCTCGGCCGGCGCGATGATCGCTCTCTCGGCGGACGCGCTCTACATGCGGTCCGGGTCGACGATCGGTGCGGCGACGCCGGTGACGGGCGAGGGCGAGAAGGCCTCCGAGAAGATGGTGAGCGCGCTCCGCTCGGAGTTCCGCGCGCTCGCCGAGGAGCGCGGGTTCGATCCGCGGCTCGCCGAAGCGATGGTCGACGAGTCGGTCGAGGTGCCCGGCGTGAGCGAGGCCGGCAAGCTGCTCACGCTGACGACCGAGGAAGCGACGGAGCTCGGCGTGGCGGCGGCCGAGACCGCCGACTACCCGGCGTTGCTCGAAGCGGTGGATCTCGAGGGCTCCGCCACGATCGAAGCGACGCCGAACTGGGCCGAGAAGGTCGTGCGATTCCTGACGAACCCGGCCGTCGCGCCGATGCTCCTCAGCCTCGGGTTCCTGGGTCTCCTCATCGAGATCCGCACCCCTGCCTTCGGCATCGCGGGTGCCGTCGGGCTCGGCGCGTTGGCGGCGTTCTTCGGCGCGCACCACCTGGTCAACCTGGCGGGGCTGGAGGAGATCCTCCTCGTCGGGATCGGCGTCGTCCTGATCGTCGCGGAAGTGTTCGTCATCCCCGGGTTCGGCGTCGCCGGCATCCTCGGGACCGGGGCGTTGCTGGGCGGGACGGTCCTCGGGATGGTCGGCCAGTTCCCCTCGTTCGATCAGGTGTTCAACGCGATCGGGCTGGTGTCGCTCTCGCTGATCCTCGTCGGCGTGAGCGCGTGGGCGCTGCTGCGGCACCTGCCGAAGAGCCGAAGGCTCGAGGGCGTGTTCCTGCGCGAGTCGACGAGCCGCGAGACGGGCTATCTGTCGGCCCCCGAGCGCGAGGATCTGGTGGGCAGGGTGGGGGTGGCCGCGACGGATCTCCGACCCGCGGGCACCGCGCTCGTGGATGACGAGCGGATCGACGTCGTGACCGAGGGGCCCTGGATCGAGGCCGATACGCCGATCCGCGTGGTGCAGGCCGAGAGCTACCGGCACGTGGTCCGCGCGGTGGATCCGCAGCACGAGCAAGAGCCGCCCGCCGAGTCAGAGGGCGGCGCCGAGACGACCGACTGAGTCGGCCCGGTGCGCCCGCGTGGCGCGACCGCGGCCGCGAGACCATAACTCACCGAGAGGTTCACCATGGAAGGCCTCGCCGGACCCAGCATCATATTCGCCATGCTCGGGGCGTTCGCGCTCCTGCTGCTCTTCTGGGCGGTACCCGTCCGGTTGTGGGTGACCGCGCTCGCCTCGGGGGTCCGCGTCGGGCTCGGGAGCCTGGTCGGGATGCGGCTCCGGAAGATCCACCCGCCCAGCATCGTGTACCCGTTGATCAGCTCTTCGAAGGCCGGGCTGCCACTCGCGACGAACGAGCTCGAATCGCACTACCTCGCGGGGGGTGATGTCGAGCGGGTCGTGAACGCGCTCATCTCCGCGGACAAGGCGAACATCGACCTCCCGTTCCGCCAGGCGGCGGCGATCGACCTCGCGGGTCGAGACGTGTTCGACGCCGTCCAGGTGTCGGTCAACCCGAAGGTCATCCAGACGCCGAAGGTCGCCGCGATGGCGAAGGACGGCATTCAGCTGATCGCGACGGCACGCGTCACGGTCCGGGCGAACATCAACCGGCTGGTCGGTGGTGCGGGAGAGGAGACGATCCTGGCCCGGGTCGGCGAGGGAATCGTCTCGACGATCGGTTCGGCGTCCTCGCACAAGGCGGTGCTGGAGAACCCGGACAACATCTCCAAGACGGTGCTCGCCAAGGGACTCGACAGTGGAACCGCGTTCGAGATCCTCTCGATCGACATCGCCGACGTCGATGTCGGCAAGAACATCGGTGCCGAGCTCCAGACGGACCAGGCCGAGGCCGACAAGCGGATCGCGCAGGCGAAGGCCGAGGAGCGCCGGGCGATGGCCGTCGCGTCGGAGCAGGAGAACCGGGCGCTCGTCGAGCAGATGCAGGCCGAGGTCGTGAAGGCGGAGGCGGAAGTCCCCCTCGCGATGGCCGAGGCGTTCCGTGAGGGCAACCTTG
>JAKSCH010000386.1 GCA_022360695.1 Gemmatimonadota bacterium | reverse complement strand
GTCTGGACCTGGTCCGTATCGCCGCCTTCGGCGTCGGCGCGCTGCTGGGTCTGCTCGGGTTCAGCCGCGCGCTTCGTTGGCTGTTGGATCGTCATCGAGGGCCGACGCTGGCCACGCTGACCGGTTTCCTGGTGGGGTCGTTGAACGCGCTGTGGCCGTGGAAGGAGCACGTCCGCGAGCTGTACCGTCACGGGGACGGCCGGATAGAATGGCTCGAGACCAACGCGCTTCCCGCGACGGCCGGCGAGGTGTGGATCCCGCTCGGGCTGGCGATCGCCGGCGCGCTCGTGGTCACGGGTCTGGATCGCTTGGGACGGACGCACGGCCCCGGGTCGGCGGATCCATCGGCGGCGGCCGCCGCGAGCTAAGCCCTCGGGTGCAAGTGGCGTCGAACCAGCGGTTCGGGTAGCTTTTCTCCCGGCACGGTGGGTCGGCGTCCCGTCCGGTGACGGGGCGCCGCTCGGCGTTTTACGGGGGTCTCCGAACCGCATCCGGACCGGGAGATCCACCACACCCACGCGGGAAGGGGACGTCTTCGATCGATGGCGCAAGGGATCGCGAAGGGGAAGAAGCCGGTCGCTTCGACGGGTGACGACGCCTTCGTCACGTCGATCAACCGACTCGCGACCTGGGGCGCGGAGAACACGCGGACGTTACTGGTGGGCGTCGCGGCGATCGCGCTCGCGGTCATCGGCGTCTTGTATTATGTAAACTTCCAGGCGACGGTCCGCGAACGGGCCGCCGCGGATCTGGCCGCGCTTCGACTGAGCGCCGCGTCGGCGGAGGAGCTCGCGCCGCAACTCGAGGGCTACATCGAACGGTTCGATGGCACCGCATCGGCCGACGAAGCGCGGCTGATCCTCGCGCGGGTGCTGATGGACGCGGACCGAACCGGCGAGGCGATCGCCGTCGCCGGCGCGGTCGGTCAACCTCGAAACCGACCGGTCGGCTTCGCCGCGGCGCAGCTGCTGGCGACCGCACAGGAGGCGAGCGGCGATGCGGAGGCCGCGTTGATGACGCTCCGCGCCCTGGGCGATGACGCCCGGTTCCCGTTCCAGCGACGCCAGGCTCAGGCCTCGGCCGCCCGGATTCTGGTCGGGCTCGGGCAGCTCGACGAGGCCGCGGTGATCTACGGCGCGATCGCGGACGAGGCGGAGGACGAGGACCCGGCCGAAGCCGGCGTGTACCGTCTGCGTCTCGGCGAGATCAACGCGCGGAGAGCGTCGACCGGAAGCTGACGATCCGCCGGGGCCGCGCCGGCGGAGTCGAGCTCGCGTATCCCACCCTGAGAAGCCCGCATGCCGTGGACGGCACATAACATACATTATGTAAACTTATGTCGGACGTAGATCCGTCGGCTTGCCCTACCCGACGATCTGTCCGCTCACGTGCCCCCCAAGGACCGCACCTTCGCCGCCACCGAATCCGGGTGGACCTCCCACAGGAGATCGAGCGTGTCGTACGGCCGGAGGGCCTCCTGGCTCCGCTCGTACCAGGCGAGCGCCTGGGCGCGGAGGCTGGCGCGCTCGTCGAGCCCATGCGCGGCTTCGGCGAGCCCCCGATAGGCGTCGCCCGCGTAGGCGCGGGCCGAGCCGAGGTTGCCATCGTAGATGCGGCCGCCCGTACCGGCCTCGGCGACCGACTCCTGAAGCTCCGCGGCCGCCACGCAGCGGTCGCGCGCCGCCGCGTAGTCGCCCATCGCGAGGAGGACGCGACAGGCCCAGCGGTCCGAGAGCGCGAGCTGGTTCCCGAGCGACGCGTTGTCGGGGTTCATCGCGTACATGTCGCGTTGGATCTCGGAGGCGCGGTTGAAGGCCGCGAGGGCTTCGGGGTATTCGCCCAGCACCCGGTGCAGCTCGCCCAGGTATTGCGTCGAGCGCGACAGCGCCTCGAAGCCCTTCTGGTTCGAGGGGTTGAGCTCGACGAGCCGCTGCGCGTACTCGAGCGAGCGCTCGTGCGCGGCCAGCGCCTCCTCGTTGCGGTCGAACCGGGACAGCGCCGATCCGAGATAGTTGTATCCCACGTGCATGCCGTACTGGACGCGAGGCTGGTTGGGGTGCGTCGCGGCCAGGTTCTCGATGTGCGGCAAGGCCACGGTCTCGAGACGCTCCAGCGTCTCCCGGATTCGCGTCGAGAAGTTGAGCGCGTCCAGCTCGTACGTGTAGGCGCGCCACAGGTCGAGGCGCACCTCGAGATCGGGACCGGCGTCGCTCAGCGGCTCGAGGAGCCCGATCCCCTCCCGGATCACGATGAGCCCGGTCTCGGTATCGCCTTCGAACGCATCGAACCACCCCTGCTCCGCCAGCACGCGACCCAGGTCGTGCGTCACGCCGTCGTCGTCGGGTCGAGCCGCGTGCAGCGGTCGCAGGATGGCCAGCGAGCGATCGCCCAACGTCTCCCAGGTGCTCCCGCCGGCCCACGAGTCTACGACGCTGTTTCGTCCCAGGAGCCGGCCGTACGCGTGCGCGACGTCGCGTCGGGTCGTGTCGCGCGCCCACAGCGCCTCGACGAGCTCGAGGCCCTGGAGATAGCTCGCCCGAGCCCCGGCCAGATCGCCGAGGTTCGTGTAGTGCGGGTCGCCCTGGATCTGTCCCACCTGTTCGTACGCGGTCGCGAGCTCGAGCAGCAGCGCCGGGTCTTCGGAGCTCTCCTGGCGGAGGAGATCGAGGTACGTGAGCGCGCGCGACACGAGGCGCTCCCGCGCCGCCGTGGCGCCGGGCAGATCGCGCATCTCGTCATGCAGGTCGAAGAGGAGCGCGTTCGAGAGCTCGCGCACGTCCTGGAAGCGCTCGTTGGCGCGGTTCGCCTGGTACCCGGTGGCCAGGATCCCCGTCACCAGCGTGATCCCGATCACGGCGCTCGCCGCGACCCCCACGGCGTGTCGACGCACGAAGGTCCGGGCGCGATAGCCGTAGGAATCCGGTTGGGCCATGACGGGGAGTCGCCGGGCGTGGCGTTTCACGTCCTCGGCGAGCTGCGCCGCGGATTCGTAGCGTCGGCCCGGCTCCTTGTGCAGCGCCTTGAGGATGATCGTGTCGAGATCGCCCTTGAGGCGACGCCCCAGACGCTCGAGCGTCGTACGACGCGCCTCGGCCCGCGGCTCCGCCGACCCGTCGGATCCCCGGACCGCGGTGCTCGGCCGGCTCGGCCCCTCCTCCACCACGCGCCGCTCGACCGCCGCCGGCGAGAGACCCTTCAGGTCGTAGGGTCGGCGCCCGGTCAGGAGCTCGAACAAGAGCACCCCCAGCGCATAGATGTCCGTCGCGGTCGAGATCGCGTCGCCGCGGATCTGCTCCGGGCTCGCGTACTCGGGCGTCATCACGCGCGACTCGGGGGCCGTCGGCGGTCCGCCCCCCACCGCGAAGTCGGGGTTCAGGAACTTGGCGATGCCGAAGTCGAGAAGCTTGGGCTGTCCGTCGCCGGTGACCAGG
>JAKSCH010000409.1 GCA_022360695.1 Gemmatimonadota bacterium | reverse complement strand
TGGGCGAGAACTCGGTCGTCACGGTGGATGCGGTCGAGGGCGAGGCCGACCTGCTCCGGCTCGATGACACGGGCGGGCACCCGCACGTGCTCGTGCAGTACGCCCTCTCCCCGGACGGTCGGACCCTCGTCGCCACGGCGGAGATGACGGCCAAGCTGCTGGTGTTCGACGTGAGCGACCCGAGGGCGCCGGAGCTCCAGCTCGAGGTGGACGTCGGCGCCCGTCCGTGGCACCCGTCGTTCTCGGCGGATGGGCGCTGGATCTGGTTCGGGAACCTGGGCGCGAACGAGGTCACGCTCATCGACACGAACGACTATTCCGTGGCGGACGTCGTCCGCGGCGAGGGACTCGCCGAGCCGCACGGCAGCGTGCTCTCGGCGGACGGATCACGACTCTACGTCGCCAACCGCAACGAGCGCGGCACGTTCGAAGGCACGCAGGACTTCGGCTACGACATGCCCAACGGGACGGTGGTCGTGATCGACACGGCCTCGCGAGAGATCATCGACGTGATCGAGACGCCGCCCTATGCCGCGGGCATCGGTCTGGCGTCGCAGCCGCGGTGAGTCGCGCGGCGACGTCGACGAGCGTGGCCGGCGTCTGCACGGCCGCACTCGCCATCGCGGCGTGCGCCTCGGGCTCGGGCGGCGACCCGGCGGTCGGCGGTAGCCCGACGCTCGACGGCTCCGCCTCCGCTTCGGGCTGGGCCCGCTCGGTCACTCCGTTCCCGGTGCTCACCGAGGACGGGGCGCCGTACGAGAGCCCCTTCCTCGGGGGCTTCAACGTCCCGCGTCCGCAGCTCGCCGACATCGATGGCGATGGCGATCTCGATGTCTTCATCCAGGAGACGACCGATCGGCTGCTGTTCTTCGAGCGTGGCGACGGACCCGACGGGCCGACGTACACGTGGCGACCCGAGGCGTTCGCCGAGCTGAAGGTCGGCGAGTGGTACCGGTTCGTGGACGTCGACGCGGACGGCGATCGCGACCTGCTCGCCGAGTCGCCGTTCAGCTATGTCCGGCTGTTTCGAAACGACGGCTCGGCGGGCGCGGCGGCGTTCGAGCTCATCGCGGACACGCTCCGCGACACGCGGGGCGAGGCGATCTTCTCGGATCGGCAGAACATCCCGAACGCCTCGGACATCGACTGCGACGGACTGCTCGATCTGTTCATCGGACGGCTGGTCGGCACGGTGACACGCTACGAGGCGACCGGGGCGATCGGCGCGAACGCCTCCCCGTTCCGCCACATCACGGATCGGTTCGAGGACATCGAGATCGTCGCGGACCCCGCGGCGCAGGGCGGCGGGATCCCGGGCCGCTTGCCCGGGAGCGGACCGGGGACCGGCGGCGGACCGGGGGATGGCGGACCCGGTCTCGGCCGCGGCGGAACCGACGCGCCCTTCCCCACGCTCCACGGCGCGAACACGATGGCGCTCGCGGACGTGGACGCCGACGGCGACGTGGACATGTTCTGGGGCGACTTCTTCGAGGCCGGGCTGCTCTACATCGAGAACGCGGGGTCGTGCGAGGCGCCGAACCTGCGGGTCGAGCCCCGCCCCTTCCCCCTCGATGACCCGATCCAGACGAGCGGCTACAACGCGCCCACCTTCGGCGATGTCGACGGGGATGGCGATCTCGACCTGCTGATGGGCGTGCTCGGCGGGGCCTACAACGCGAACACCACGACGGCCGACAACCTGCTGCTGTTCACGCAGGGGGCGGACGGCGGGTTCACGCTCGAGACCTCGCGCTTCATCTCGCAGATCGACGTGGGGAGCGAGAGCGTCCCGGCGCTGGTCGATCTGGATGACGACGGGGACCTCGATCTCCTCGTGTCGAACAAGATCGACCCGGACGATCTCTCGGACTCGAAGGTGTTCCTGTTCCGCAACGACGGGAGCGCGGCGGCACCGGCCTTCCAGCGCGTCGGCGAGTTCGAGCTCGACGGGGCGTACCACAACGCGCCGGCCTTCGGCGACCTCGATGCCGACGGGGATCTCGACATGCTGCTCGGGACCTGGCGCGACGAGATCCGGTACCTGCGTAACGAAGGCTCCGCGGCGAGCCCGCGGTTCAGCGTCGTCGACTCGGCGTTCGTCGAGCTCACGCGCGGCAGCAACGCGACCCCGACCCTGGGCGACCTCGACGGAGACGGGGACCTCGACCTGATCGCGGGCGAGTCCTCGGGGACGCTCAACTACTACGAGAACACCGGCACGGCGGCCGAGCCCGTCTTCGAGCTGGTCAGCGACGAGTACGGCGACTTCGACGTCGGTCGTCGCAGCTTCCCGGAGCTCGTCGACTTCGACGGGGACGGCGATCTCGATTTGGTCGTCGGCACCGAGTCGGACGGGATCGTCTACTTCGAGAACGCGGGCGACCGATCGAGTCCCCGGTTCGTCGAGACCGCGAGCCCGTTTCCCCCGACCGAGGAGCTCCCCGTGTTCGTGACGCCGAAGCTCGCGGATCTCGATGGGGACGGAGACCTCGATCTCCTCACCGGGACGGCGGGCGGCGGTCTGCGCTACTACGAACGGCGGTAGCACCGGCGCGGGAAACTCGCGAACTTTCGCGCTCGGCGTGCGTACACTCGACGGCCGTTTGACACCATCCTCCGTCACGAGGTTTCCGATGCGACCCAATCGCTCGTCCATGGCGCCACTCTGTCTCGCCGCGGCGCTGGTCTCGATCGCCCCGGCGTCCGTCGGCGCGCAGCAGTTCGCGTCGGCGGTGTCCGCCGGCGACGACGTCATCCTGATCAGCGAGATCGCGTCGGTGCAGGACGCCGCCGCGACCGCGCCCAAGACGATCCACGTCTACGAGCGCGGCTCGAGCGGGTGGGAGAAGACGGGCTCGCTGATGGCGCCGGGCGACGGCGGCGCCGACTACTTCGGTCGCGTCGTGCTGATGGACGACCGATCGCTGCTGGTGAGCGGCACGGTCTACGAAGAGAGCCGCGGCGCCGTGTGGGCCTACGAGCGGGTCGGCGACGAGTGGGCGTTCGACGCGATCGTTCGCGGATCCGAGGTCCAGCCCGGATCCTCGTTCGGGCGCTTCGCGGCGCTGAGCGGCGACGACCTGTTCGTGTCCTCGCTCGCGCACGGCGGCGCGGGAACCGTATGGACCTTCGAGCGAGATGCGTCGGGCTCCTGGGTCGAGACCGCGCGTCTGACCGCGGAAGGGGGCCCACGAGGCGAGCTGTTCGGCTGGGGCATGGACTCCGATGGCGAGCGCCTCGTGGTCGGAGCGGTCACGCAGGGCACGTGGCGGGGGGCGGCCTACGTCTTCGTCCGCGACGAGACCGCGGGCTGGGTCCAGGAAGCGCGGCTCGAGCTCCCGGAGGCGGAGCGCGTCGACGGCGAGGCCATCGGCGCCAACTCGCTCCAGGTGTCGGTGGCCCTGTACGACGGGAACGTGCTGCTCGGTCTGCCCGGGAGCCTGGGGACGAGCGGAGCCGTGTACGGGTTCGAGCGCCGGGCGGGGACCGGCGAATGGGCGCGGAGCCTCACGCTCGCGGCGTTCGATCCGCAGGCGGGCGGCGCGTTCGGCTACGAGCTCGAGCCGATCGACGGCGGTCTGTGGGTCACCGCGCCCGGCGCCGATGGCTACGGGGTCGCGTACGAGTACGCGTACGACGCCGGCGACCGCTCGTTCCGCGGCGCCCGGAAGGTGGCGCCGACGATCGACACCGACGCCGGTGATGCGTTCGGGATGACGCTCTCGCTGCGTGGCGACCTCGCGGTCGTCGGGCAGCCGGCCGATGACAAGGGCCTCGGCTCGGCGCTCGTGCTGGAGCGGCGGGACGGCGACTGGGTCTCGGCCGCGAAGCTCTTCATCCCCGAGGAGCGTCGCGATCTGAGCGCGCTGAGCGACGTCTCGTGCGGCGACGACGGGATGGCCGACCAGTTCACCTGCTCCGAGGTCGATGTCCTCTCGTTCATGCCGCTCGATGAGATCGGCGGTGAGGGCCGCGGGATCGAGACGAACGACGTGTGGGGCTGGACGGACCCGCAGACGGGTCGCGAGTACGCGATCGTGGGTCGGACGAACGGCACGTCGTTCATCGACATCTCGGATCCGAGCGCACCGGTTTTCCTGGGTGAGCTGCCCAAGACCCGCGGCTCGATCACGAACTCGTGGCGCGACGTGAAGGTCTACCGGAACCACGCGTTCATCGTGGCCGACAACGCGGGCGACCACGGGATGCAGGTGTTCGATCTCACCCGGCTCCGCGACGTGCGCGACGCGCCCGCCACGTTCGACGAGGACGCGATCTACCGGAACATCGCGAGCGCGCACAACATCATCATCAACGAAGAGACCGGCGTCGCCTACACGGTGGGCGGGAGCAGCGGCGGTGAGACGTGCGGCGGCGGTCTCCACATGATCGACATCGCGGACCCGCTCCAGCCCTCGTTCCTGGGGTGCTTCCAGGAGCACGGGACGGGTCGCGGCGGCACCGGCAACTCGCACGACGCCCAGTGCGTGAACTACCACGGGCCCGACGCCGACTACACCGGCAGGGAGATCTGCTTCGCCGCGAACGAGACGGCGCTCGCGATCGCGGACGTGTCGGACAAGGACAACCCACAGTCGGTCTCCGTGGCGACCTACCCCGCCGTCGCGTACACGCACCAGGGTTGGCTCACCGAGGATCACCGGTACTTCTACGTCAACGACGAGCTCGACGAGCAGGCCGCCGTGAACGCGGGCACCGAGGCGGACTTCCCGGGCTCGCGCACGCTGATCTGGGATCTGACCGATCTCGACGATCCGGTCCTCGCCAAGGAGCACTTCGGCGAGACGTTCACGATCGACCACAACCTCTACATCGTGGGCGACCGGATGTACCAGTCGAACTACGTGAGCGGGCTGAGAGTCCTCGACATCAGTGATCGCGAGAATCCGCGCGAGGTCGGCTTCTTCGACACGGTGCCCTGGGACGAGTCGGTCACGTTCGATGGCTCCTGGTCGAACTACCCGTTCTTCGAGAGCGGTACCATCGTCGTCTCGAGCGGCAAGGAGGGGGTCTTCTTCCTCAAGTACCGGCAGCCCGAGCTGGTCCCGTAGGATCCGACGTCTCGTCGCGGGGGCGAGGCTCGCTCGTCCCCGCGATGTCCCCGGCCTCGTTGCGTGGGGGCGGGCCGACAGCCCCCGACCTGCAACCCTCCGAGGACGAAACTCGTCTAACTTACCGACGTGCAGCACCCCCCCACGAACGTTCGAACCATCCAGCAGAGGTGCTTCCATGAGCAAAGCTCGGACGCTCTTCGCGGTACTCATCGCTGCGTGCGTGACCGCCGTTCCGACATCGGCGCAGGAATTCGGCGGCCAGATCATCCTGAGCGGCGACCAACTCTTGATCAGCGAATCCGTGGATCCGGCCGGCGTGACGCCGGACGGCACGCCGCGGACGGTCTACGTCTACTCGCGATCCGGCTCGGGCTGGGAGGAGACCGGTGCGATCCGGGCGCCGGCGCACGAGGGGCCGGACTATTTCGGTCGTTTCCTCATCCAGGACGGCGACAAGCTCCTCGCCGGAGCGACCGCGCTCGACCAGAACGCGGACGGCCAGAGCGACGGCAACGTCCTGATCTACGGGAGAAGCGGCGACGGCTGGGAGTTCGAGTCCTATCTACGTCCGGAGAGCGTGCCGCTCGGATCGTCGTACGGACGGTTCGCGTCGATCGGCGGTGACCTCCTGGTCGTGACCGCCCTCGGGTATCGGGACACGGGTGGTGCCTGGGTCTTCGAACGGGGCCCCGACGGGGGCTGGATCGAGCAAGCGATCCTCACCCCGGCCGAGCCCGACAGCGCCCAGGAGTTCTTCGGTTGGGGCGCGCACACGGATGGCGAGCGGGTCATCGTCGGAGCGTTCAACGGCCCGCAGCTCCCCGGCGCCGCCTACATCTTCGGCCGGGACTCCGACGGCACGTGGGTCCAGGAAGCCAAGCTCCAACTGGACGGGCCGCAGCAAGGGGCCGTTGCGGGCGGGAGCGGGGC
>JAKSCH010000500.1 GCA_022360695.1 Gemmatimonadota bacterium | reverse complement strand
GGCCAGGCCGTCGGGCCCCATCCGGATCCGGATCCCGCCCACCGTGACGACGCTCGCGTCGGGGAGCGCCCACAGACGCGCGCCCGGCATGCCGTCCTGCGGATCGAACGCGACCGACTCGAGGAACTCGCCGTCGGAGGAGAACACCTGGAGCCCCTGCTTGGCGAAGTCGAAGACGACGACGCGACCGTCCGCGAGCAGGACCAGCCCGATCGGGTTCCCGAGCTCGCCCGGACCCTCGCCCGCTTGGGAGATCGTCCGCACGTAGGTGCCCGCGGGATCGAAGACGACGACGTGCCCCGCGTCCCGATCGAGCGCGTACAGGGCGCCATCGCGATCGAACGCGACGTGGGACACGTTGCCGAACGTCTCCCAGGGCTCGCCGTCCAGCGCGCCCACCGTGTACACCGGCTCCGGCGTAGGCGAGATCGGCACATCCTCACCCTCGAGCCCGGCGGTGCGATCGCCCCCGCCGTCGGAGGAGGAGCACGCGGCCAACGCGAAGAGCAGCGGGATCGATAGAGCGCGACGGCTTCGAATCATCTGGGCTCCCGAGGTCGAGGGGAGGGGCGGTGGGGCGAGCCGACGGCCCGCCCGTTTCCGGCCCGTGTGACAGGGTGCCGCGTCGATCGGTTGCCCATCGATCGACGCGTCCTGCGTCTAGTCGCTGGTCGCGCTCACGCGACGCTGTAGCGTCTCGAGCGTCGCGGCCGCGGCCTCTACCCGACCGCGCAGCTCTTCGTGTCGCGTATAGGCGTCCTGCCCCGGCGCTTGATCGGCGCGCGACGTCATCCCGAGCAGATAGTTGATCTGGCCGAGCAGCATCGGCTGCGGGTAGCTCCCGTCCGCGTCGTTGAGCTCGGCATCGAGCCGCGCGAGCGCCTCGGCGATGTCGGCCAGCTCGGCGTTCGAGGCGCCGCCGGCATCCGACCGCGCGTCCTTGACGACGCTCTCGAGACCCTCGAGATCCGTCGCGATCGCCCGCGCCGCGGCCTGGGTCTCGCGGACGGCCAGGTTGAACTCGTACTGCTCGACGAGATCGGCGACCGTGACGCCCTCGGCCTCCACGCGGGGATCGATGTCGAGCCGGAGCGGCGTCTCGACCGAGGCCTCACCCGCGCTCAAGCGGACCGTGTAGTCGCCCGGCGGGACCATGGGGCCGGCGCGACCATCCCCCTCCGCACGCAGATCCCAGCGGAACCGATGCGCCCCGGGGCTCGCCATCACGCGTCCCCCGCCGCCTCGCCGGCCGGCCATCCGTTGCATGGCCGGACCCGACGCGGGTCGAGCGGTCGAGCTGCGTCCCGAGAAGCTCCGGACGACGCTCCCCGTCGTATCGAGGATCTCCAACCGAACGGCTTCGCCGCTCGGCAGGTCTTCGGAGACCCAATAGTCGATCGTTGCGCCGGCTCCCGGGTAGTCGGGTCGCGCCGAGTTCGTCCAGCCGAAGCCCGAGTTCCGGAACGGCCGCTCGCGGACCTGCGGTCGCGTGGCGTAGAGGTGGAGCGGACCCGTCGCGGCGAGCGCGCCGCCCGCGTCGATCTCGTGGAGCGGCGACACGTCGTCGAGCACGTAGAACCCGCGTCCCATCGTCGACAGCGCCAGGTCGCCCCGTACCATCTCGATATCGGTGATCGGGGTCACCGGCAGATCGAGCTGGAACGACTGCCAGGCGGCGCCATCATCGAACGAGATGAAGAGCCCGAACTCCGTGCCCGCGTAGAGCAGCCCCTCGCGCTCCGGATCTTCGCGCGCGACCCGGGTGGGGACGTCCTCGGGGATCCCGTTCGCCCCATCCGTGAGTAGCGTCCAGCTCTCGCCCGCGTCCTCCGTCTTCCAGACGTAGGGTCGGAAGTCGCCCAGCAGGAACCGGTAGCCGGCGACATAGACCTTGTCAGGATCGTGACGCGAGATGTCGATCGAGTTGATGCGACCTTCCGGCGGCATGTCCGCGGGCGTGACGTCGCGCCAGTTGGCCCCGCCATCGGTCGTGACGTGGACGGGCCCGTCGTTCGCGCCGGTCCAGATGACGTTCGGGTCGTGCGGCGAGGCCTCGATCACGTAGAGCGTCGAGTAGTGCTCCTCGCCCGTGGCGTCTCTCGTGATCGGTCCGCCGGACACCATCTGCCGGTTCTCCGGGAACGCGGTGAGATCCGGCGAGATGCGCTCCCACGTCTTCCCGCCGTCGACCGTCTTGTGGACGAACTGCGAGCCGTGGTACACGGTGTTCGGATCGTGCGGCGAGACCTCGATCGGCACGACGCGCTGGAAGCGGTAGGGAAGATCCGCGGGGTTCGTCCCGTACAGGTTCACGGCGCCGACGTAGTACTGCTGCTCCTGACCCGTCCGCTGGTTGTAGACGCTGAAGCGGCCCTTGCAGTTCGCATACACGATGTCGGGGTCGCCCGGCTTGGGCACGGCGGGACCCGTCTCGCACCCGCCCGGAGAGCGCCAGTACGCGTCAGGTCCGCCGGGGGCCGAGACCGACGGCTGACGGCTCGGCACGGAGACCGTATACGAGTCGTCCTGCTGACCGGCGTACAGCCAATACGGCTCGCGGTCATCCACGTCGACCTGGTACAGCTCGGCCGTGGGCTGGTTGTTGACCGGCGACCACGTCTGTCCGCCGTCGAGCGACACGCTCGCGCCGCCGTCGTTCCCCTGGACCATGATCCGAGAATCGTCGGGGTTGATCCACAGATCGTGATTGTCGCCATGCGGGGTGGCGAGCGTGCTCGAGAACGTCGCGCCGCCGTCGACCGATTTCCACAACGCGAGATTGTTGACGTACACCACGTCCGCGTTCGACGGATCGGCCGTGATGTTCGTGAAATAGAACGGCCGGTGCATCAACATCCCGTTCTCGTCCGGGTTCACGAGACGCCAGCTCTCCCCCGCGTCATCGGATCGATAGAGCCCCTCGAGCGGCGTCGGCGCTTCCACGAGCGCGTACACGCGGTCGGGATCGGCGGGCGTCACCGCGAAGTCGATCTTGCCGATCAGGCCCTCGGGCAGACCGTTCGTGATGCGACGCCAGGTGTCGCCGCCATCTTCGGTCTTCCAGATGCCGTCTTCATCGGTGGCGCCCGAGATGATCGTCCACGGCTTTCGCTCGACCCGCCACATCCCCGCGTAGATGATGTCGGGGTTCGTGGGGTGGAGCTCGAGGTCGACCGCGCCCACGGAATCGGAAGCGAACAAGACGCGATTCCAGCTCGCGCCCCCATCCGCCGAGCGGTACACGCCCCGCGCGTCGCTCTTGCGGAACGGGTTCCCGAGCGCGGCGACGTACACGAGATCCGGGTTCTCCGGGTGCGTCTTGACCGCCCCGATCTGCCCGGCGTCCTCGAGCCCGATGTGCGCCCACGTCTCACCGGCGTCCGTGGACTTGTACACGCCCTTGCCGATGATGATGTTCGAGCGGATCCCGTCGGAGCCCGTACCGACGTACACGACGCTCGGATCCGAGTCGGCCACCTCGATGTGCCCGATCGACGGCGAAGCGAAGAACCCGTCCGAGATGTTCCGCCAGTCCATCCCGTAGTTCGTCGTCTTCCATACGCCGCCGCCCGTCGCCCCCTGGTAAAACGTGTGCGGGTGCGACCGATGCCCCTCGACCGCCGTGACGCGACCCGCCCGCGATGGACCGACCGAGCGGAACGACAGCCCGCCGAATAGATCCGGGCTCGCCGTCTGCGCCTCGAGCGCGACGGGGAAGGCGAGGGTCGCGGTCACGAGTGCCGCGCGGGCCAGCGACGAGACAACCGGGCGTGAGGCTCGGATCATTCGGCTATTCCCAGCTTTCTTTCTTCGGGGTTGGCAGCTCGCGCGCTTCGGCGCGCCGCGATTGCAGCAACGAATCCGTGAAGTCCTGACGCTCCTCGAGCAGCGAGAGACGCGACGAGATGGTCTCGAGCAACGCTTCCATCCGCTGCGCCTGCGGGTCCTCGATCTCACCGCGGGCCTGCTTCATCCGCAGCTCGAGCAGATCTCCCATTCGTTTCGTGAGGGGGCGAAACAGACGAACGGCGCCGACGGTGACGATCAGCGTCACCAGCACGACCATCGGTGCGATGACTTCCATGTCCATACGGTCTCCTCCCGACCCGGCCGCGAGCTCCGCGCGTCGTCCGCGCGCTCGGTCTCAGCGATCCTTGCGTAGCACCTGCCCCGCGAGCGCGTCGGTGAACTCGCCGTCGTCGATCGCCAGGGTTCCGTTCACGAAGGCATAGGCGACGCCTTCGGACAGATGGTGTGGATCATCGTACGAAGCGAGGTCCCGGAACCGTTTCAAGTCGAAGACGACCACATCGGCGAGCGCGCCCTCTCGAATGAAGCCGCGATCGGTGATTCCGAACACGTCGGCCGGAAGCCCCGTCATCGATCGGATCGCACCTTCGAGGGTCCCGATGCCCTCCTCGATGACGTATTTCCGAATTCGACGCGGAAAGGCTCCGAAGTCACGAGGGTGTGGATGCCCCTCGCCGAGTCGGCCGAGGACGCCATCCGATGAGGTCATCATCCATGGCTGCGTCATGAAGCGGTGGATGTCCTCGTCGTCCATGTTGAACGACGTCAGCCCCGTGCCGCCTTCGGTCAGCAGCGCGAGCGCCGTCTCGATCGGGTCCGCCCCGCGGTCCTCCGCGACCTCGGCCAGGCTCTTCCCCCGGTTTTCGCCGTCCTGTAGCACCAGGCGCTCGGCGCCCCCACGTCGATCCAGGTTCTCCCACATGTCGGCCACCAGACGCGCGCGATCATCGGGGTTCTCGATCCGCGCGCGGAGCGCCTCGGAGCCTCCGGCCTGTGCCCAGCGCGGGATCAAGGCGCCCGTGATGCTGGTCCCCGATGCCTCGTACGGGTACTGATCGGCGTAGATCTCCAGACCTTCGGCCCGCGCGGCCTCGATGTGCTCGACGATCTCGGCCGACGAGCCCCACACGCGCGGGCCGAGCGCCTTGATGTGGGTCACGACGCCGGTCACACCCGCGGCGCGCGCGATGTCGATCACCTCATCGACCGCGGCCACGACCCCGATCGAGTAGTCCGACTCATCGCGGATGTGGCTCTGGTAGACGCCGCCGAACTCGCCCGCGACCTTGGCGAGCTCGACGACTTCACCGGTCGGCGCGTACGAGCCGGGCGCGTAGTACAGCCCGGAGGAGAGCCCGAACGCCCCCTCCTCCATCCCGCTCCGGACCAACGCCCGCATGCGATCCAACTCTTCCGGGGTCGCCTCGCGCGCCTGCATCCCCAGCACTTCGCGGCGCACGCCGCCGTGCGGGACGAAGGGCGCGACGTTCACGCCGACGCCGGGGTCCTCGAGGACGGCGCGCTGCCCGGCGAGGTCGGCCGGCCCGCCGCCGTCGGGGTTCGCGAGCACGGTGGTGATCCCCTGGGCCAACAAGGCGTGTGCGGTTCGGAGGTCGTCCTCTACGAGCCCCCACGTGGCGTGGGAGTGCGTATCGATGAACCCGGGGACGACGTGTAGCTCGGAGGCGTCGATCACGCGATCGGCCGTCGCGTCCGCCAGATCGCCGACCGCCGCGATGCGTCCGTCTCGGAGCCCGACGTCGGCCCGGCGGCCCGGCGATCCGGACCCGTCGACCAGCGTGCCGCCGACGATGACGACGTCGTACGACTGGGCGCGCGCCACCCCCGGCGCGCCGACCGCCAACAGCGCGCCGGCCAACAGGATACCCGCTCGACGAAGCGCGAAAAGGGGGGACGATCGGATGGTACGGCCGTGGCGGCCTCGGGTCATGGAGTTCATGTTAGCCGCTACCAGGGGAACGTGTCGTTCGTCGCGCTGGAATGTGTCGGGTCGCACGGGACCGGCACAAGCGATCCACTCGGAGAACCCGAACATCCGAACCTACGCGTCGCACGTCGTCGTCGACCGTGTGAAGAACGAACGACAGGTGGCGGTGCACCGTTCGGGTAACGGAGGGTCGTGCGAAAGCTGACGATCGCGTGTTTCGGGCGCCCTATCGATGAGATACCAACGCGTTCGATGTCCCGAAGAACCCATGGTTGGCCTCATCCTTCCTCATCCTCATGCATCGGCGCGATCATCGGCCTATCAGAGACCGCGTAACGACCTCACAGACCGAGCTCATGATCCAGACCGAGCACCCAGGGCTGGACGCGCGATCGAACCAGCGGAATGAGAAGACGCACGATGAACGGAAAGGCTCGTATTGTGCGGCCTAGGCCGGTATCGGCGCGGGGACCGTTCATCATGTGCTTGATCTGCCCGACGACCCTGGTGATCACCGGATG
>JAKSCH010000542.1 GCA_022360695.1 Gemmatimonadota bacterium | reverse complement strand
CCAGCTCATCGTCTCCGACAACGGGCAGCAGGGTGCCGAGCTCGAACGGTTGGTGGAGCAACACTATCCGAAGCCGTTCGTCCTCCGTCGTAACGCCGAGACCGTCCCGGTCTCGGAGCACTTCAGTCTGCTCGTGGACGCGGCGGACGGCGCATATTTCGTCCCGTTGGCCGACGATGATGAGTTGAGCCCCGGCTTCGTAACGCAACTCGTACGTGCGATGGAGGAGTCCCCCGATATCGGAGTGGCCTTGGCCAGGCTCGAGGTCATAGACGAGAACGGGCAGATCTCCTCTCGCCCGGACAAGCCGACGCCTCCAGCACGAATGTCGTGCCTCGATTTCGTCCGCGGGTGGTGCGAAGGCACGCACGACTACGTGTGCTTCGCGACATTCCTGGCTCGCACGGAAGACATCAGGAGAGTGGGCAAGTACCCGGTCTTTCCCACGGGGACGAGCATCGACAACGGCCTTCTTCTGAAGCTCGCCCTCGGGCGTTCCGTAGCCTACGTAGTAGAGGAGACGTTCCGCTATCGGGTGTACGAGACGAGCCTCGGCCTCGCGCTGAACTACCGAGAGCTCGCTGCTGACCTGAACGCGTTCATCGACTGGCTGGACTCGGACGAAACCCTACAGACGTTCGCGCGCAAACGTCCCAGGGAGTGGACCGCGATCCGAGCCCACCTGGTCTCGATGACATGGCGGACGTACCGCCTTCGCTGGAAGACCATGTACTGGAGACGCCTCTCACGGACGGAGTGGTTGCGTGCTGCGTTCGCACTCCGGTTTATCCCGGCATACTATCGGAGTGTGCTCGGCGTGCTGGTGAAGAAGCTCGGCCGCCGGGCGGTACGAGGGCTCCGGCGATAGGCGGGGCTCCGCTCTCCGAAGATCGCCCGAATGCGTCGCTCATGAGTGTCGACACGGATCGGTCGTTCGGCGTTCTCCACGTCAGCACGGACGATGTGGCGGGCGGTGCGGGTCGTTGTGCGTACTTCGTTCATGGTCGGCTCCGCCAGTTCGGTGTTGATTCGCGGATGCTCGTCGGGCGTAAGCAGAGCGATGATCCATTCGTACGTCCGCTGTCCGAGATCGAGAACCCGCGCGCCGGCATCGTCACCAAAGCGCGACGGTTCGCGGGTCGAAGAGTCCGACGTCTACGCTCGTCCGCGCAACGCGCCGGAACCGAGCCCTTCAGCGACGGCCGTAGTCAACGAGATATCCAGTGGACCGGCATACAGGCACGGTTCGGTTGCTCGCTGGTCCATCTCCACCGCGTCGAAGGGATGTTGGACTACGGGCGGTTTTTTCGGAACCTCCCGAGCGATTTACCGATCGCTTGGACCCTCCATGACATGAACGCGTTCACGGGTGGATGTCCGTACGATTTCGGATGTGGGCGCTATCGCGACCGTTGTGGCGCATGCCCCCAGATCGACTCGTCGACGGAGGAGGACGCATCGCGTCGCACCTGGTCCAGAAAGCGACGTTTGTTCGCGCGGATGGATCCTGATCGACTTCATCTCGTCGCGCCGAGCGGCTGGATGGCGCACCAGGCCCGGCACAGTAGCCTCTTTGGTGAGCGGTTCCGTGTCTCGGTGATCCCGAACGGTGTCGACACCGACGCCTTCGCCCCGCGTGACACCGCCGGCGCACGATCGATCCTCGGGATCCCCGTCGATGCTCGCGTCATCCTCTTCGTCTCTCCGTCGCTCGCCAACCGACGTAAGGGCGGCGCGCCGCTACTCGAAGCCCTGGGGCGCGTACGTCTACAGCTGCCCGACGCGCAGCTTCTGACGTTGGGTAAGGGCAACCTCGGGAAGTCCGACCTGCCTCACACACCGATCGGATACACCTCGGACCAGCGCTTGCTGTCGGTCGTGTACAGCGCCGCGGACGTCCTCGTCGTCCCCTCGCTTCAGGATAACCTGCCCACGACCGTGATCGAGGCGATGGCCTGCGGAGTGCCCACGGTCGGCTTCGACGTGGGCGGCGTGCCCGAGATGGTACGCCCCGGGCACACGGGCGCTCTGGCTCCCGCAGGAGATGCCGAAGCCCTGGCCGAGGAGATCCTCGAGCTGCTCGCAACCCCGACCCGCGCGACGAGAATGGGGCCGGAGTGTCGGGCCGATGCCGTGCGCCGGTTCTCCCTCGATCTCCAGGCGAGACGATACTCGGACCTGTACGCCGAGCTCCTGGACTTTTCGGCGTCACGGTCACGAGCAGCCGAATATCGGTCTGGTCGAGCCCTCGACCGCCCCCCGCGGCGGGCGCGAAGCTAACGAGACGGAACGGCCTCCACGGAGGAGGGCCGGAACACCTCTCTTCGCGCCCGAAGAGACCCGCCACACGGGCCAGAACGTTGTGTTGCGCCTGCACGACATACCCTGCTCGGAGGGGGGCTTCGAAGGTGTTCTCGACGTACTCCACATGTAGACCCGATAACGGCTTGCGCGGTTCTGCGGAGGCCGTTTAGACCCCCCTTTGCCCGGAATGCTACTTGCTCCGGCGTGCCTTGTCGGACGGCACGCTAAACGGGGCTGAGTCGGCCGTATTTCCAGCGCCGTGCTTCTCGCGCCGATCGGGTTGTGGACAGCTTCGAGGACCACGCCGCCGCCGAGTCCGAGCTTGCGGCATTGGCGCGGCCAAATGGGTGACCCTGTTACTCAGAGGCACGAAGTGCATCTAGCGGACGTGGCAACTCCCGGCACCAATCATTCCGGCGGCTGGTACGCGTGTTATACGCGTGCCCGTCACGAGCGCGTGGTCGCCACGCGTTTGGAAGCGGACGGGTTCGCCTGCTACGTGCCGGTCGCCAACCTCGAGCGGCAGTGGCACGATCGAAAGAAGGTCGTGGCCTGGCCTCTCTTCGCGGGCTACGTGTTCGTCCGTTTTCCGCTCGATCGCATGGCCCAGGTTCTCCAGACCCACGGCATCGTCACCGTCGTCCGATTCAACGGAGTACCGGCTCGCATAGCCGACGCCGAGATCGAGAACGTTCGGCGCTTTGTGGCCGCGCTCGAAGCGCAGGGTGCGCTGCCCCAGCTCACGCCTTGGGTGAAGGGTCAGGAAGTGCAGGTGGTCGCTGGACCGTTCGAAGGCGTGTGGGGGACGGTAGCGGAACTTCGCGGTAGCTCGCGTCTGGTCGTTTCGGTCGGGCTTCAGGCCCTCGACAGCGGCCTCCGCGTCGAAGTCGACGCCCACTGCGTCGAGCATGTCGCGTCCGATTCCATACAGCCGCTTACAGCTTGATCTACCCGAGGATCGCCTGATCGCACTCTCCCCAACGGACCGACCTCCCCAACGTCACGTGTCCATCGCTTCGCGAGCGGGACACGAACCGTTTTGTCGACTCAGGCAGGAAGCGGCCTGAGCGTGTCCGATAT
>JAKSCH010000465.1 GCA_022360695.1 Gemmatimonadota bacterium | reverse complement strand
GGCGATGTTCTGGACGATGCACTCCGGGATCATCGCCGCGGTCGCCGTCGTGTTCGCGCGCTACCTCGCGTGGTTCCTGCCGCTCGGCGACACCGGGGGCAGACTCGTCGCGGTCTCGGCCATCCTGGGGCTCTCCGCCGTCAACGTCCTCGGGGTCCGCCACGGGAGCGTCCTCCAGACCGCGTTCACCGCAGTGAAGGTGGCCGCCGTGGTCCTGATCGTCGCCGTGGGCCTCGCGCTGGGTAGCCCCGGGACGACGGCGCCCGCCGTCCCCGCCCCGTCGGGTCTGCTCGGGGGCGGCTCGATCGCCGACTTCCTGCTCGCGCTCGTCGCCGGTCTGTTCGCGTTCGGCGGCTGGCACATGGTCACGTACAGCGCGGGCGAGACGGTCGAGGCGGGGAGCACGATCCCGAAGGCGCTCCTCATCGGCGTGGTGGTGGTGACGGCGGCGTACCTGGCGCTCAATCTCGTGTACTTCCGGGTCTTGCCTCTCGAGACCGTCATCTCGTCCGACCGCATCGCGGCCGATGCGGCCGACGCGATCTTGGGACGCGGCGGTGGGAGCGTGATGTCCGGGCTGGTGGCGTTCTCGACGTTCGGCGCGCTGGCGGGGATCGTCCTGGCCGGACCGCGGGTGTACCACGCCATGGCCGGCGACGGGTCGATGCCGCGTTGGGTGTCCGAGCTCCACCCGGTCCGGCGCACCCCGCACCGCGCCATCCTGCTCCAGGCGGGTTGGGCCACCGTGCTCGTGTGGACCGAGTCGTATCGCACCCTCTTCACCCGCGTCATCTACACGGAGTGGATCTTCTTCGGTCTGATGGCCCTGGGTCTGTTTCGGCTCCGGCGAGCGCTCGGGGACCGAGGCGAGCTCCGAGGGGCCGTCCACCCGTGGGCCCACCCGTGGGTGCCCGTGCTCTTCGCCGCGGCCTCGTTCGCGATCGTGGCCAACCAGATCGTCGCGCAGCCCGGAGAGAGCGCGATCGGGTTGGGCCTCGTGCTCATCGGCGCCCCGGTCTACTGGATCGCCCGACGTCGTTCCACGCCCGTCGAAGGACCTCGAACGTGATCATCGATGTGCACAATCATTACTTTCCGCCCGCCTTCGTCGACGCGGTACGGAGCGGCGAGAGCGCGTTCCGGGTCACCGAAGACGCGGACGGGAACCCGGTCCTCCACTCGCCGGGCGACTACAACGTGCTGGTCCCCGGACACCGAGATCTCGAGCATCGGACCGCCGTGCTGGACGACGCCGGCGTCGACCGCCAGCTGCTCACGTTCACGGCGCCGGGCACCCTGGTCGAGAGCCCGGAGCGCGGTGCCGAGCTCGCTCGGGTCGTCAACGATGGCCTCGCGGCGGCCGTCGCGAACTCCGGTCGGTATCTGGCGCTCGGCCACCTCCCCCTGCACCACCCCGAGGCGGCGCTCGACGAGCTCGATCGGTGCCTGACCGAGCTCGGTCTGCCCGGCGTCATGCTGTTCTCGAACGCGAACGGAGTCCCGTTGGCGGACGAGCGGTTCCTGGCGTTGTGGGAGCTGGGCGAGCGACATGACGCCGTGTTCTACATCCACCCGACCTATCCCGTCGGCGTCGAGGCGATGCAGGAGTTCATGCTCATGCCGATGGTGGGCTTTCTGATGGATACGACGCTCGCGGCGGCCCACCTGGTCTACGCCGGCATCCCGGATCGCTTCCCGCGGACGCGGTGGATGCTGGGTCACCTGGGCGGCGCGGTTCCCTATCTGGCCGAACGGCTCGATCGTGGCTACGAGGCGTTCGCGGGGTCCCGCGAGCACCTGTCGAGACCGCCGAGCGAAGTGCTGAAGGAGTTCTACTACGACACGGTCAACTTCGATCCCGCGAGCTTGCGTCTCGCGATCGAGTTCGCCGGCGTCGACCGCGTCCTCGCCGGAAGCGACTACCCGCACATGATCGGGAGCATCCCGAAGATGCTCGGCTCGATCCGCGCGCTCGAGCTCTCCGCGAGGGACGAAGCCAAGATCCTCGGCGAAAACGCCGCACGACTGCTCGGCGTCTGAGAGCCCGCTTCTCACCGCGCGAGACGGTTCGTAGCTTGCGACGTCCTCTCTCGTTCGAATCGGAGCCTGGCATGACCCGAATCGCCCTTCCCCGGCCCGCGCGTCGCCGCCGCTTCGCCCCCGGCGTCTGTCTCGCGCTGATCTTCTTCGCGACGACGGGCGCGGAGGCCCAGGAATCCTGGTCCGTGTACATCTCGGCGGACATGGAGGGCCTCACCGGCATCGGAACCCCCGCGATGACGAGCAACGGCCAGAAGGACTACGCGGTAGGTCGTCGGATGCAGACGCGCGACATCAACGCGGCGATCGCGGGCATCCGCGCGGCCGCCGCCGAACGCGGGATCGAGGACGTTCGAATCGTCGTCAACGACTCGCACGGCGACCACGCGAACGCGTACATCGAGGACCTCGCACCCGGCGTGGAGTACGTCCAAGGGAGTCTCAAGCCGCTCGGGATGGTCGCGCAACTCGACGACTCGTTCGACGCCGCGATGTACCTCGGCTACCACGCGCGGGCCCGCACGGCGGGATTCCTCGCCCACACGGGGTCCGGCCTCGTGGATCATCTGGAGATCAACGGTATCCCGAGCGGCGAGGGCGAGATGAACGCCGCGTTCGCCGGCGCCATGGGGGTCCCCGTCGTCTTGGTGCACGGCGACCGGCACTACATCGACCAAGCGAAACAGACGTACGGCTCGACCGCCCGCGCGGTGGTCTCGAAGCGGGCGGTGACGGCGCGCGCCGCGCACCTCCGTCCACCGGCCGAGGTACACGCCGAGCTCGAGCGCGAGGCGAGGGCCGCCATGCTCGAGCTCGACCGGCACGAGCCCTGGCTCGTGGGTGCGCCGTACACGGTCGAGATGACGGTTCGATCCACCGCCCACGTGGACGTCGCGGTGGCGATCCCGGGCGTCGAGCGCGTCGACAGCAACACACTTCGCTTCACCGAGCCCGACGTCTCGATCGCGTACAAGCTGATTCGGGTCCTGTACCGGTTCTTGTCGGTGTAGCGTGGACCGGCGCGCGTTCGTCTCGGGAACATCGGCTGTAGCGGCGGGCCTGGCGTTCGGCTGCCGCCCCGAGCCCGCACCGCCGACCGATCGAGCGCCCCGGGTCGCCGGGCGACGAGCGCTCATCGAGGGCGCGTCGGTGTTCGATGCCCGTACCGCACGGATGCGACCCGCGACGAGCGTGCTGATCGACGACGGGGTGATCCGGCTCGTGGCTCCGGCGACCGAGCTGACGGCGGAGAGCGATGCCGCGGCGGGCGCCCGGCGCGTGGAAGGGGCCGACCGCTGGGTGATCCCCGGGTTGATCGACGCACACGTCCACCTCTCGCACATCCTGTATCAGTCGCGGATGACCGGCGACGAGGTGCTGCCGCTCTACCTCGGACACGGCGTCACCTCGATCCGTAGCACGGGCGATAACGTGCCCGCCCAGAAGCTGGTCGAGCGGTACGCCGATGATCATCCGGACATCGCGCCCCACGTGTTTCGGTGCAGCTTCCTGATCGATGGAGACCCGCCCTGGCACCCCGATGTCGGCTGGGCGATCACCGATCCGGCGGATGTCGCGCCGTTCGTCGCGGAGATGGCCGCCTGGGGCGTCAAGACGCTCAAGATCTACGTCGGTACGGACCGCGATATCGGACGTCGGGTGATCGAGGTCGGCCACGAGCATGGTCTCGTCGTGAGCGGTCACCTGCTCGACTATCACGTCGCCGATGCGGTGCGCGATGGGCTCGATTGCATCGAGCACATCTACACGGTGTCGAACTTCCTCCTCGCGGATCCCGACGACCGCCATTCGATCGATCTGGATTCCGATGAGGCGCGTCGTTTGATCGACCTGATCGCCGAGCACCAGACGTGGGTCGATCCCACGCTCATGGTGTTCTGGGGGACGCTGCTGTTCATGGACGTGCCCGAGGTGATCGATCACCCCGACCACGCGTCGGTGCCCGACCGGCTGCGCGCCTTCTGGGACCGCGACCGGGCGCGTCGGGCGCTCGACTGGGGGGCGGCGCCGCTCGCGACGCGCGAGGCGACGTGGGAGAAATACCTTCGGCTCACCACCATGCTTCACGAGGCGGGGGTGCCGTTGCTCGTGGGCACCGACGCGCCCGAGCCGCAAGTCACGCCGGGCGCCTCGTTGCACCACGAGATGGAGTTTCTCGTCGAGTGCGGGCTGTCTCCCGGAGAGACGCTCGCGGCCGCGACGCTCGAAAACGCGCGGGTCCTGCGTGAAGAGGAGCGACGAGGGGCCGTCGAGGCGGGGATGATCGCGGACCTCGTGTTGCTCGACGCCGACCCGCTGCAAGACGTCCGAAACACCCGACGTGTGACCGATGTGATCCGAGGCGGCCGTTGGCTCGCGCCGGCGACCATCCTCGCGCACGCGCCCACGACCTGACCCGACCTCCGATCCACAGGCGAGACACATGCGAAATCGAACCTGGCTCCGGCTCCTTCCGCTCACGCTCGTCGGCGCGTGCGCCACGGGACCCGAAACGAACGAGGCGATGGACGGACCGATCGACCTCGCGACGCTCGACGGCGTGTTCTCGGACTTCGCGAGCGACGAGGGGCCCGGGTGCGCCGTCGCCGTCTCGCGGGACGGGCAGCAGGTCCTCACGCGAGCCTACGGGATGGCGAACCTGGAATGGGGTGCCCCCAACACCGGCGAGACCGTGTTCGAGCCCGGCTCGGTCTCGAAGCAGTTCACCGCGGCGGCGACGATCCTGCTCGCGTTGGATGGCGCGATCTCGCTCGACGACGACATTCGCGAGTACTTCCCCGAGATGCCCGACTACGGGGAGCCCATCACCGTGCGCATGCTCATCCACCACACGAGCGGGCTACGGGATTGGGGATCGATCGCATCGATCGAAGGCTGGGGGCGCACGACGCGGATCCACACGCATACGCACGCGCTGGACATCGCGAGTCGGCAGACGGCCCTCAACTACGAGCCGGGCCGGTACTACTCGTACACGAACACCGGCTACAACCTACAGGCGATGCTGGTGGAGCGGGTGACCGGGAAGACCTTCGACGAGTTCTCACAGGAACGCATCTTCGGCCCGCTCGGGATGACCAAGACGCAGTGGCGAGACGACTTCACCGAGATCGTCCACGACCGGTCGGTCGGCTACGTCCGGGGCGATGACGGCGAGTGGCACATGCTCATGCCGTTCGAGAACGTCCACGGAAACGGGGGGCTGCTGACCACGGTGGGCGACCTCTTGAAGTTCACGCACAACCTCGACACGGGAGAGGTCGGCGGGCCGGAGTTCGTCCGGTTGATGCACGAGCAGGGCGTCCTCGACTCCGGAAAGACCATCGCGTATGCGGGCGGTCTGTTCGTGGGCGAGTACAAGGGGTTGCGCGAAGTGCAGCACTCCGGAGGCACCGCCGCGTACCGCGGGTTTCTCACCCGGTTCCCCGATCACGGCGTCGCCGTCTCGATCATGTGCAACGCGGGGAACGCGAATCCGGGTCGGTTGGCGCGGGAAGTCGCGGAGCTCTACCTCGCCGATGCCATCGTCGAAGAGGAAGCCGCCGTGGAGATGGCGAACATCGATGTCGATGCCACGGCCGTCGCGGCGCTCGCCGGAGGCTATCGAGATACGCGTACGGGCCAGTTCGTCGAGCTCATCGCCGACGGAACCTCGCTCCGCATCGGGAGCCCGGGCGGACTCGAGCTACGGCCGGTCGGCTCGAGCGAGTTCGCGGCGGGGGTCGGCGTGCGCGTCACTTTCGAGGACGAGGTCGCCGCGGATGGACGGCCGGCCGGCATCCTCGACACGCCCGTCGCCGATGGGGTGCGGATCGTTCCGGTGGGCGGGTTCGACCCGACGCCGGCCGCGCTCGCGGAGTACGTGGGGGAGTACCACAGCGTCGAAGCCGAGGCGACGTACTGGGTGGCGCTCGAGGGAGACGGGCTCGTCATCGGGGATCGGTACGGTGAGACCGAGCCGATCGAGCCCGCCTATGCCGATGTCTTCACGTCGGGTGGCACGACGTACGTGTTTCGTCGCGACAGCAGCGGCGACGTCTCGGGAGCGAGCCTCAGCCAGGGTCGCGTGTGGGACCTGAGGTTCGAGCGTGTACGCTGACGGGACGGCGTTCATCGATTCGTGGGGGCCGGCGCGACGGAGCCCGTCCCCGGGCACCGAGTCGCTCGGCACCGCCGGGGCTCGACTCACCCGGACGGACCAAGCGCCGCAGTAGCCCACGGAGGCTCTCCGCGATCGCCTCATCCGAGGGCGCGGAGCGATGCTCCGAGATCGAGCTCGAGGGGCGCATCTGTCCGTTGCGTTGTTCGGAGCTCGACATGCGTTTCGGGATTCGTGGCCGCAATCCGGGACGCCAGGTCCGGGTCGATCGGGCCGCGACGATACGAAACTGCGGTCGCTCCGAAAGGGTGTAACGGCCGTTACGATACGGGCCGACCGGGTGCACCCGTCGAGGAAGCCAGGTCCCGCCTGGTCTGAGTTCGGCTCGCGATCCGGGTCCCCGTCGACGAACTGTTACGAACGTCACGGTGCCGCCCGGGAATCGTCCGTCGCTCAGCCGATGTCGACCACGATCTGGCCCGAAACCCGGCCGCTCTCCAGCGCCTCGTGCGCCTCCGCGATGTGGTCCAGATCGAAGCGGGCGCCGATGGGGACCTCGAGCTGTCCCGCCGACAGCCACATGCCCAGGTCGCGTATCGCCTCCCGGCGCGCCGGTGGTGGCAGGAGATACCCCTGGACGAAGTGTACGCGGAGGTCCTTGAACGCGAGCGGGTAGTAGTCGATCCGAGGGGACGGATCGGACGTCGACGAGTACGAGGCGATCGTCCCGTTCGGGACCAGGACGCGGACGTCGATCTCGAGGTTCGCCGCCAGATCGACCTCGATCACGCGATCGACCCCCCGACCCGCCGTCTCCTCCATGACCCGTTCGACGACGTCCTCGCGACGGTAGTCGATCACGGCTCGGGCTCCGGCCCCGCGCGCGACTTCGCCTTTTTCGGGCCCGCTCACGGTGGCGAGGACCTCCGCCCCGGAGAGCGTCGCCAGCTGAACCGCGAGCTGGCCCACCGCGCCGGCTCCGCCTTGGACGAGCAGGCGCTGCCCCCCCACGGGGCCGTCGCCGAGCACCGCGTAGTGTGCCGTGCAACCGGGCACGCCGAGCCCGGCGCCGACGCTCGGATCGACGCCCGCGGGCAGCGGCGCCGCCTGGTCGGCCGGCAGCACGACGTACTCCGCGGCCGTGCCGAGCGCGCGCTCGCCCCCTCCCGCGTTCCACAGCCATACGCGCTCGCCGATCCGGCCGGCGTCGACGTCTCGGCCCACGGAGTCGATCACGCCCGCGCCGTCCGAGTGAGGGATCACGCGCCGGTGTGACATCTCGAGCCCCAGCCAACCGGCCCGTCGCTTGGTGTCGGATGGGTTCACGCCGGACGTCGCGACGCGGACCCGGACGTCCGCCGGACCCGGCGCCGGCGTGGGCACCTCGCCCACGCGGAGCACGGCTCGGGCGGGGCCTGTCGTCTCGTACCATGCGGCTTTCACCGGCCTACGTTGTCGATCGCCCTCGGCCCGCGCCACGCGTTGTGGTCGCGCGGCCGGCGCTCTAGGCTTGTCGCGCCAAATCTCCCCGGCTCGAACGTTCATCCTGGGAAGCGACGTGAAGCTCGAAGGCACCGTGGCCCTCGTTACGGGGGCCGCTCGCAGATTGGGGCGATTGGTCGCGATGCGGCTCGCGGAGCGCGGGTGCGACGTCGTCGTTCACTACGGTCGTTCACGAAGCCAGGCGGAGGAGACCGTGAAGGCGATCCAGGCGCTCGGTCGGTCGGCGCGCCCCATCCCGGCGGATCTACGCCGACCCGAAGCGATCGATCGCTTGTTCGGTGAGATCGAGCGCGAGGTCGGCCGCCTCGACATCCTCGTGAATTCCGCCGCGTCTTTCGATCGAAAGCCCCTCGAAGAGGTGACGGTCGACGAGTGGGACGAGGCGATCGCGCTCAACACGCGCGCGCCGTTCCTGTGCATGCAGCGCGGGGTGCGATTGATGCACGCGTCGGAGCGCAGGTCGACGTCCGGCGAGCTCGGCGCGCCGGGCTTCGTGCTCAACATGGGCGACCACGCGGGGGTCACGACCTGGCGTGGCTTCTCCGCCCACGGCGTGAGCAAGGCGGGGCTGTTGCACCTGACGCGGATCGCCGCTCGCGAGCTGGCCCCCGCGATCCGCGTCGCCGCGATCGTACCGGGTCCGATTCTCCCGCCACCCGGTGAATCCGATCGAGACGAGTCCTGGGCGAAGAAAGGTGCGCGCGTCCCGCTCGGCGTCCCGGGGAGCCCCGATCAGATCGCCTCGACCGCCATCTTCCTCGCGGAAAACGACTACGTCACGGGCGACACCATCTTCGTCGACGGCGGGGAGCACCTCTTACCCGGAGGCCACGACCGATGAGCGCGACGGACACGATCGTCATACGCGACCTCTTGGTCCGCGGGATCATCGGGCTCAACGATTGGGAGCGGGAGAAGGAGCAGGACATCGTCATCAATCTCGAGCTCTCGCTCGATGCTCGACCCGCCGGTCGGTCGGACGAGATGAACGACTCGATCAACTATCGCAATCTCACGAAACAGATCATCGAGCACGTCGAAGCGGCGGCCCCGTTCCTCGTCGAGGCGCTGGCGCACCAGATCGCGCGGATCGCGATCGTCGACCACGGCGCCGTGGAGGTTCGGGTCCGGGTGGAAAAGCCCGGCGCCCTGCGGTTCGCTCGCTCCGTGGGCGTGGAGGTGGTCCGCACGGCGGCGGACTTTTCTTGAAGGATCTGCGCGGCGGGCGCGCGCCCACTCGAGAGCCTCGGGTCACGCTGCTCACCCTCGGCTCGAACATCGAGCCGGAGACCCATTTGTTCGCCGCGCTCGACGCGCTCGATGCGGAGCTCGGTGTCGAAGCGGTGTCGTCCATCTACGAGGCCGAGCCCGTCGGGGCGCCGGGGACGCCCCGGTTCCTCAACGCGGCCGTGCGCGTCACCACGATCCACCTCCCGGTCACCCTGAAGCGCGACGTGCTGCGACCGTTGGAGTCGAGGCTGGGCCGTGTCCGCACCCCGGATCGCAACGCGCCGCGGACGATCGACGTGGACATCGCGGCGGTGGATGGCCTCGTTCTCGACGACCGCGGGCGTGGGCTGCGCATCCCCGACCCCGACATGCTGGAGCAGCCGCACCTCGCCGTCCCGCTCGGCGACGTCGCCCCCGATTTCCTTCACCCCGTGACGGGCGCGCGGCTGGCGGACATCGCCGCTCGGTTCGGCGATGCTCCGGGCATCCGCATACGGTCGGACCTCCGTTGGCCCCGCCCCCCATCCGGCGCGTAGTTTCGCCACTCATGAGCCTGCGCACGCTGCCGTGAAGGTTCGCCCCGCGGTCGTCGTCCGGGGTCGGGGTGCCGTCTGGATCGCTCTCGCGCTCTGCGTCCCGCTCCCTTCCCCTTCGGTCGCTCAGTCCGAGCGCACGCCCTCCGCCTCCCCGCCCGTCGTCCTCGACACGGTGATCATCGAGCGGGCGGATCTCTTCTCGCCCGAGGCCGCGGCCGAGAATCCGTTCTTCGACTTCTTCAACGAGATCCACGCGACCACGAAGCCGTGGGTCATCGAGCGCGAGCTGCTCCTCGGGCCGGGAGACCGGTACGACTCGCTCCTGGTCGCGGAGAGCGAACGCAACCTCCGGCGACTGCGCGTGTTCCGTTCTGTCCGCGTCGACACGGCCACCGTCGACGGGAAACGGGCGCTCTTCGTTCGGACGCGCGACGCGTGGAGCCTGCAACCGAGGGCCACGATCGGGATCGCCTCGGACGGTCGCATCACGGGCACCTTCGGCGTCACGGAGACGAACGTCGGCGGCACGGCCAATCGGCTCCGACTCTGGTACGTCCGTCGCGCGGATCGCGACGGCGTGAACGCGCTGGCGAGCTCGAACCGCATCGGGAACAGCCAACTCGCGGGTCACATCTCCTGGTTCAACCTCTCGGACAGCAACATCGGCAGCTGGTCGTTTTCGCGTCCGTTCCGCGCGTTTTCGGATCGCTGGTCGCTCTTCTACGAGGGATTGGCGTTCTCGGGTCGTGTCCTTCAGTTCCGCGCCGACTCCCCGGTGGCCGCCGATACGACCGAGTGGCGACGTCGCGCGTTCACGAATCGGGCGTTCTTGACGTTCGCCCCCGTCGCCGACGCGCGCGCGTATCTGCGAGTCGGGGTCATGGCCGAAGTCCGGCGCGAGGAGTTTCTCGCGGTACCGAACACGCCGGCGAGCATCGACAGCATCTTCGACCTGGTGCCGGACACCGTGTACGGTCTCGTGGGCGGGTTCATCGACTATCGGCGCGCACGTTTCTCGCGCGTCCAAAGCTTCAACGGATTCACGGAGGAAGACCAGGATCTGAGCGACCAGGCGTTTCTTTCGCTCAGCCTGGCGCACGGACGGCTCGGCTACGAGAGCACCGGGATCGGCGCGCGACTGCGTCTCGGCACGGGGACGCAGGCCG
>JAKSCH010000539.1 GCA_022360695.1 Gemmatimonadota bacterium | reverse complement strand
GACGGCTGCGGCCGATCCGATCGCCGCGACGGATCCAATCCCCAAGTCCTGGCGCTCGAGCGTTGCCCAGCTCACCGTCTCGAACCAGCGGCCTCGATGTGGGCCCAAGGGATCGAGCACCGGGTCTTCTGGGGCGATTCTGCGTTGCCCTCAACTCGATTCGGTCCCGATCAGCGAAATCTCATTTTTCTCTTGGGCCGTTCGCCGACCCATGTCGGCTAACGCATAGGCCACTGGCGACGCCGCGCGAAGCGCGGTGTGCAGCGGAGGGCCGAAGGCCCGTAGCCGCCAGTGGACCTGTTAGCTGCAGTCCGCGACGTACGGCTGTTCCGTTCGGGCGGCAGTCATGATCTTTCGCTATTCTCGACGTTCTCGACGTACTTCGCCAAATGCGGTGGCCAGTCCGTGCGGGCCGGGTCGTATGCGCGCTTTAGCCAGAGTTTGGTGTATTCCTGAATGCTGTCGTCGTACTTCAGTCGCCGATAGAGGATGACGCGCCTGATCCAGAAGCCCACAATCACGATTACGAACAAGGCGACGAAGGCGGCCGGGTGCGCAAAGCCGGCCGCGCGAACCGAGGTGCCGCCGTTCACTTCGGGCGGCGCGATCAATTGCCAACCGGCGAGGTAGACACAAGCGAACTCGAGTAGCTGTGTGGCGCACAGGGAGTTTCTGATTGCGCCTGACGAGTGCGGTGTTTTTCGGAAAGCGAGATGAAGAGCCGTTTCCCAGGGAATCAAGCGACGGTGCAGGCTATCACCGTGGAGGTCGCCGTCTCCTTGTAGTCGTAGCCGATGCGTATCGAGAATCGCAATGACGTACGCTGCTTTTCGGTTCCGGGTACGAGCGCGGTTGAGGATCGTTAGCGACGCGGGGAGAAGTATGGCGACCGGTAGAAGAAACAGAATCGCTGACGACGATCCAGGAGCTCGCTGCGACCAAGCGATCACGGCACCCAACAGGATGGCGGCGGCCGTTATGGAGAACCGCGCCGTCCCAAACTGAATACGGGTATCCGTGTCCATCTCGCGGCTCAGCCGATCGTCGTGCGCGCGAATCTCTCGTAGTAGACCATTCGTGGTCAGGCGTCCCTTCGGCCGCGGCCCCTGTATATCCGTGCCCTGTGACATCACACACGTCCTTCGCAAGCGGCGAGCGATCTAGTGAAGAAACTAGGAATCTGTGGGGCGGATTAGCCAGTGCTAGACGCCGAAGGATTGCAGCTAACGTATAGGCCACTGGCGAAATCGGGACGCTCGAGTTGGCACGAGCGAAGAACGTCCCACCAACGAACACCGTCGCGCCGCACGACTCGGTCTCACCGATTTGCAGCGCAGGCCCCGCAGGGGCCGAAGCCGCCAGTGGACCTGTTATCTGCAGTCGAGCGCCGATTCGCTGCCGATCACTGGTGCGCACTCAACTGAGTAGCTTCAACAGCATCCGCCAGAGCTTGATCGCTGCGACCCCAAGCAGAGAACAAATTGCGCCGACGAAGAACGCCGCCAATGCCGCACCCCTCAACCCAAGTACCGTGGATGGCAAGATCGCGACGGTACCAAGCCCCAGAGCT
>JAKSCH010000383.1 GCA_022360695.1 Gemmatimonadota bacterium | reverse complement strand
TGTGTCGCCAGCTTCTCGACGAGCCGATCTACGGCGGAGCGCGCCTCGTCGGCGGCCGCCTCGCCGTGTATCCGCGCGCCTCGGTCGATGCTGAGCACCGCCTCCGCGACGAAACGGTTCTTCTCCCCCGTCACCACGACCTCGGCTCGCGAGCTTCGGGGCTCGAACCGCTGGAGTCCCTGCATCTGCTCGCGGATCCGCTCGCGCTCGTCGGCCGGAATCTCGCAATGCCGAGCCGTCACAATCACGTCCATCATGTCCTCTCGATCCGCTCTTCTCGTGCAACCGTTTCGACAAGGTGCGCCTCGGTGTCGGCCGCTGCACCATCCCAGGAGAATCGAGCCGCGTGGGCGATGCCGCCCCGTCCGAGCGCCGCCCGCAGCTCCGCGTCGCACAGCACGCGACGCAGCGCGCTCGTCCATGCCGACGCATCTCCATGCTCGATCAGCAGCCCGGACTCGCCGTCCCGTACCGACTCGCGGAGACCGGGCGAATCGCTGGCCACGACCGGGGTTCCGCACGCCGAGGCTTCGACGTTCGAGATCCCCCAACCTTCCTTGGGCGATGGATACGCGAGGACCGTCGCGCGCCGCAGCCACGAGACCTTCTCGGTCTCCGCGATGTATCCGATGAAGCGAACGCGATCCATGACCCCCTGTCTTTCGGCGATCCGAGCCAGACGCGCGCGATCGTCGCCGCGACCGGCGATGACGAGTCGGGCATCCAGGCCGCCGTCCACCAACCGTCGGAGGGCGATCAACAGCACGTCGATTCCCTTGTAACGTTTCAACCGGCCCAGGTAGAGGATCGTCGGTCGTTCGTCACGGTCGGCGGGATCGCCGGGTCGGAATCGGTCGTGATCGATCCCGGGGTGGATCACGGCGATTCGATCCCCCGCGATTCCGCGGCCCACGAGATCCGACGCGGTGCCTTTCGAGATCACCTGGAACGGACACGTCCGATAGATCCGCGGGATGGCTCGCTCCGCGAGCCACACGACGCTCGCCACGCCCGGCCCGGCCTCGCGAAACGCGGTCGTCCCGAACAGGTGCGGTACCAACGCGACCACGGGCGTGCCCGCCCACACGGGCGCGTAGAGCGGCACCTTGTTGATGTCTTCTACGACCACATCCGGCTGGAAGTCGCGGACCGTTCGGCGCGCGGCCCACGCCGCGCGAACGGCGAAGCTGTACCGACCCCCCACTCGCTCGACGCCGAGGCCATCGAGACGCGCATGCGGGGCCGCGCCGGACCAGCCGCTGACCACCGCGCGAATCTCGTGTCCGCGCTCGGCCAACCGACCGAAGATCTCGTGGAGATGGATCTCCGCTCCCCCGGCCTGGGGGTTCTCGCGATCCTGCCAGTTGAGCAGCAGGATCCGGAGTGGCTCCGCGTCCCCGGTCATGCCTCCGATTCCCGAGCCTTGAGCACGGCGTCCAGCACGCCGTTCACGAACGCCGGGCTGTCGGCCCCACCGTAACGGGTAGCGAGCTTCACGCCCTCGTGCACGGCGGTCTTGGGTGGCACGTCATCGAGCCATCGCAGCTCGGCGATCCCGATCCGCAAGATGTTCCGGTCGATCACGTCGAGCCGTTCCAACCGCCAGTTTTCGGCGTGTCTCGCGATGACCTCGTCGATCTCCGACAGCCGGAGCTCGACGGTCCGGAGCAGTCGCTCGACGTGGTCGCGGTAGCGCGGCGACATCCGGCGACGTTCCAGCGACGACGCGGCGAACGCCGCGGGCGACGGCTCCTCGCTCAGCTCCCAACCGTAGAGGAGGTTGAGAGCCCAGCTTCGGGCGCGAGACCGGGCATGTCGCACGCGGCTCAGTCCGCGCGGAGTCGCTCGAGCAGGTCGGCCATCTCGAGCGCGGCCTCCGCCGCTTGCACGCCCGCGTGCCCCACGTCACCGCCGGCCCGAGCCATCGCCTGCGTCATGTCCTCGGGCGTCAGGATTCCGAGACCGACCGGAACTCCGCTTTCGTGTTGCACGCGGGCCAACCCGTCCACGGCGGCGCGGCTCACGTGGTCGAAGTGCGCGGTCTCGCCGCGGATCACGCAGCCGAGCGCGACGATCGCGTCGTACCCTCGATCCGATGCGGCCCGCGCCGCGGCCGGCAGCTCCCACGCGCCCGGGACCGATACGACCTCGATGTCGATCTCGCGGACGCCGTGCTCGATCAGGGCGTCGCGCGCGCCCTCGAGAAGACGATCGGTGACGATCAGGTTGAACCGGCTCACGAGGATGCAGACGCGCCGGTCCTCACCCGTCGGCGCACCCCGCGTCCGGCTCACCGGCTCGGCCACCGTTCGCGACGACGCCGGAGAAATCGTCGAATCACGTCGATTCGATCAGATGCCCGAGCTTGTCGCGCTTCGTCTCCAGATACGGTCGCAAGCGATCGTCTTCGGAGTCGAGCTCGAGCGGGATCCGACCGGTGATCTCGAGTCCGAACCCCTCGAGCCCCGCGAGCTTCTT
>JAKSCH010000036.1 GCA_022360695.1 Gemmatimonadota bacterium | reverse complement strand
GACGCGATCTCGAACCTCGAGTATCGCGAGCTCGGACCCGCGCTCATGGGCGGGCGGATCGCGGACCTGGATGTGGTCGAGTCGCGACCGCAGACCTTCTACGTCGGGACCGCTTCGGGCGGGCTGTGGAAGACGGAGAACCACGGCACGTCGTGGACCCCGCTCTTCGACGACCAGCCGACGAGCTCGATCGGCGACGTCACGATCCACCAGCCCAACCCGAACCTGATCTGGGTCGGGACGGGCGAGCCGCACAACCGACAGTCGTCGCCGTGGGGGAACGGCGTCTACAAGTCGACCGACGCCGGCAACACGTGGATGCACATGGGGCTCGAGGGGACCAAGCACATCGGGCGCGTCCTCATCCACCCGCGCGATCCGGACATCGTCTACGTCGCGGCGGTCGGCGATCTGTGGGGTCCGAACGAGGAGCGGGGCGTGTTCCGCACGCGCGACGGCGGCGTGACGTGGGAGAACATCCTCTACATCGACGAGCACACCGGCGCCATCGACCTGGCGATGGATCCGGGCGACCCGAACACGCTGTTCGCCGCCATGTACCAGCGGCGGCGGACGGGCTGGGGGTTCAACGGCGGCGGCCCGGGGAGCGGGCTCTACCGGACGCTCGACGGCGGTGAGAACTGGATCGAGCTCACCGAGGGACTCCCCGAAGGCGACAAGGGCCGGATCGGCGTCGACATCTATCGGCAGGACGGAAACATCGTCTACGCCACGATCGAGGCCGACAAACGCGACCCCGACGCCGGGTTCTTCGGCGGCGGGGCCGGACCGCGGAAGAGTGGGCTCTTCCGATCGCTCGATCGCGGGACGACGTGGGAGAAGATGTCGGATACGAACCCGCGTCCGATGTACTACTCGCGCCCCGAGATCGACCCGACCAACCCCGACCGCATATACGTACTCGGCACGCAGCTCATGGTGTCGGATGACGCCGGGAAGACGTTCCGGAGCGACGGCGCGGTCCAGATCCACGTCGACCACCACGCGCTGTGGATCAACCCGAACGACCCCGACCACCTGATCCTCGGGAGCGACGGCGGCATATCCGCGTCGTGGGACGGGACGAAACACTGGCGGATGTTCGACAACATCCCGCTCGGCCAGTTCTACGCGATCGGGCACGACATGCGCGATCCGTACGCCGTGTGCGGCGGGCTCCAGGACAACGACGCGTGGTGCGGCCCGTCGAACACGCGCTCGTTCCACGGGATCCGCAACCAGGACTGGTACGAGACCGCGTACGGCGACGGGTTCTTCACCATCGTCGACCCGACTGACTCGACCATCGTCTACTCCGAGTCGCAGGGCGGGAACATGAACCGCTACGACCTGACGACGGGTGAGAAGACGCCCATGCGTCCGATCGTCGGCCCGCGCGCGGACGGCGATACGACGAAGGCGTATCGCTACAACTGGAACTCGCCGCTCCAGCTCTCGCCACACGACCCGGCGACCGTCTATCTGGGCGCGAACTACCTCCTGCGATCGCGCGATTACGGGATGTCGTGGGAGGAGGTCGGCGGGGTCGACCTCACGAAGGCGATCGACCGCGACGAGCTCGAGATCATGGGCGTTCCGGGCTCCGAAGCGCAGATGTCGATCAACGACGGGATCTCGACGTACGGCAACCTGACGAGCGTGGCCGAGTCACCCGTACGCCAGGGCGTGATCTACGTCGGGACCGACGACGGGAACGTCCAGGTCTCGCTCGATGACGGCGCCACGTGGGAGAACGTGGCCGACCGGTTCCCGGGACTTCCCGAGCGCACCTACGTGAGCCGCGTCGAGCCGTCGCACCACGTCGAGGGCCGCGTCTACGTGACGTTCGACGGACACCGGAACGGCGACTATGCCGCCTACGCGTACGTGAGCGAGGACTACGGACAGACGTGGCGGGCGATCACGCACGGGCTCCCGGACCTGTGGTCGGTGAACGTGATCGTCGAGCACCACCGCTCGCCGAACCTGCTGTTCATCGGGAACGAGGTCGGCGTGTTCGTCTCGATCGACCGCGGTGAGAGCTGGACGCAGCTCAAGAACAACCTCCCGACCGTCCCCATCGACGACATCCTCGTGCACCCGAGGGACAACGACCTGATCGTCGGGACGCACGGCCGGAGCATGTACATCATGGCCGACGTGGCACCGCTCGAGGCGATGTCGGAGGGCATGCTGGCCGATGCGGGTCGCGTGCTCCCGAGCCGCTCGATCATGTGGCACGAGCGTGGCGACTGGCCGTTCTACGGCGCGACGTACAGCGCGCCGAACCCGCCGCGGGGGGCGCGGATCCGGTACTACCTCCGCGACGCGCAGGGTCCCGAGCTGATGGCCGGCGGCGATGACGATGCGGCAGAGTCCGGCGACAACGTGCCGGCCGCCTCCGAGGAGTCGAAGGACAACATGAACGGCTCCGGCGAGGGCGAGCCGAACGGCGATCACGCCATGGGGGCCGACGAGGAAGACGAGGGGTTCGAGCTCACGATCACCGACGGCGATGGGAACCACGTCCGGACGCTCGAGGTCCCGGGCGATGCCGGGATCCACGAGGTGATCTGGGACTGGCGCTACGACCCGCCCTACGAGACCGACGAGCAGCCGACCGGCCCCGCCGCGTTCTTCGGCGGCGGGACCCCACAGGGTCCGATCGTGATGCCGGGCATCTACACGGTGAGCATGGAGGTGGGCGGCCAGACGTCCTCGTCGACGTCCGAGGTGATCGCGGAGCCGCGCCGGCCGATGGCGCTCGAAGACCGTCGGGTCCGACAGGACGCCCTGATGAGCCTCCACGTGCTGGCGAAGCCGCTCTACGACGCCGGCCAGGCGCTCGATCGCCTCGAGGAGCAGATCGCGGCGGCGAAGGAGCTCGTCGAGGCCGCGGAGACGCCGCCTGATGGCCTCGCGGAGGAGCTCGAGGCGATCGAGAAGGAACTCGAGGGGATCGACGACGAGCTCGGCGACGCGCGGCGGGACGCCCGCGTAGCGAACGCGATGCAGGGATCATCGACGGTGCCCACGGAGGACCACCTCTGGCAGGTCGACAACGCGTGGGAGGTCGCCGGAGCGGCGATCGAGCGCCTGAACGCGCTGATCGCGACCCGCGTCCCGGCCGTGACGGCGCAACTGTACGCGCAGGCGGTGCGGCCAGACCTGGGGGATTCGATCGAGCTCCCGGCCAAGCCCAACTAGCCGTTTCGTCGCCACCCGTACGACGATAGCGACGGCGTCGAATCGGCCCGAAACGGCTCGCTCGGCCCGTCGCGTGGCTCCGGATTCGCAAAGACGTCGACTGCGGTTAGGTTCGGTTGGGTGTCGATAAACGTGCGGCGCCTCTGCAGGTTAATTAGTAGTTATGCGGCTGTACCAAGCCGCTGAAGGATAAGGGAGATCAGGTCGTAGGCAAGCTCCGATGCGCCAGGGGATGCGCTCGACCACGCACCGAGCCACCGACCTAGTCCCGCCTTCGCGCCATTCCCTCGAGGCGGACCCGCGAGCAACGATCCCACCGGCCCTCCGCGACGGATTGCAATCGCCGACGGAGCCGTGCTCGCTTCGACCCGCCCTCGTCGTCGCTGGACAGCTT
>JAKSCH010000519.1 GCA_022360695.1 Gemmatimonadota bacterium | reverse complement strand
TCCCCGCCAGGATGGCGTCCATCTCGTCGAAGCCGGCGTCGACCAGCAGCTCGAACTCGCGGGCACTCGTCCGGTGGTCGTAGAAGATGTTGTCGACACCGAGCGCCACCTTCACGCCGGCCCGGTGCGCGCGGATCATCGTGTTGGCCATCGCCGGCCCGATCGCCATCGCCTTCTCGGCGAGCTCTTCGGGTATCGTGCCGTCCTCCGCCATCCGCACGACGGCGTCGCCGGCGAACAGCGTCGACACGAGGTACGTCCCGCGCTCCGCCATGAGCGCGATGCCTTCGTCATCCAGCAGCGACCCGTGCTCGATCGACGTGACGCCGGCCCGGACGGCCGCTTTGATCCCCTCGGTCCCGTGCGCGTGGGCCGCGACGCGACGCTCGATCATGGTGGCTTCCGAGACGACCGCCTCGAGCTCGTCCTGCGCGTACTGCTGCACGCCGGCCGCGTCACCGACCGACATCACGCCGCCGGTCGCGCAGATCTTGATGACGTCGGCTCCGTATTTCACCTGGTGCCGGATCGCCGCCCGGATCTCCTCGGGTCCGTTCGCGATCCCCTCCATGGGACCCGGCTCGCCGCCGAGCAGAGCCGGGACGTATCCGCTCTGATCGCAGTGCCCGCCCGTGATGCCCAACGCGTGCGCCGCCACCTGCATGCGCGGACCCGGCACGCGACCGGCGTCGATCGCGTCGCGCAACGCGACGTCCGAGAAGTGGCTCGCGCCCACCTCCCGTACGGATGTGAAGCCGGACTCCAGCACCTCGCGGGCATGCTGGGCGCCGATGAGCGCGTAGTCCGCGGCCGTGTGGGTCGCGAGCGCGGACTCCCACCCCGGGGATCCCGTCAGCGGGAACGTCAGGTGCGTGTGCGCGTCGATGAACCCCGGCATGACGGTCTGCCCCGAGAGATCGATCACGCGGGCCGTCGCCGGGATCCGCACGTCCGTGCCGACGTCGGTGATGCGTCCATCCTCGATCAGGATGACGACATCCGAAACGGGAGCCGCACCCGTCCCGTCGATCAGCGTGCCCGCCCGGATGGCCGCCACGTCCTGTCCGTGCGTGGGGGTGGCAGCGCCGAGGCAGGCGAACATCGCGACGCCGGCGCGGAAGTGTAGTCGGTGAGGGGCGCGCATCTGTTTCTCCGATATGAGTTGGGAGCTTCCCCGCACATTGGACGGCCCGCCCGAGTCCGGCAATAATCCAAAACACCGTTCCCCGACGTCAGGAGATCCGATGAGGTCTGTCGCCGGTCGTTTCGTCCTCTGCCTCGTCTTCTTGGCTCCCGCCTGCGCCGCAGGGCTCCCCGCATTGCTGATCGGCCAGGATCCGACGGCGACCGAGCGCGAGGCCATGTACGCGAAGTACTGGGGGTTCGCGGGAAGGGTGGTCGGTGGCGGCGTCGAACCGCATTGGCTCGAGGACGGATCCCGGTTCTGGTACGTGGAAGGAGCCCCCGACTCGGCCACGATCCTGTTGGTCGACCCGGCCGCGAACACCTCCGAGCCCCTCTTCGATACCGAGCGCCTGCGGGGTGCGGTATCCGAGGCGCTCGGATATGGGGCGCCGTACGACGGTCTTCCCTTCTCCGAGATCGAGTTCGATGAGGAGCCGTCTCCCGACGATCCGGGGAGCGTTCGGTTCGTCGTCGACGAGGCCGAGCTCACGATCGACCTGGACGACTACTCCGTGCGCGCGACCGGTCGCTCGAGCGAAATGCGAGAACAGGATGTTCCGCGTCTCGTGCGAGAGGCGTTTCCCGCCACGAGCGCGGACCTCTACGAGGTTCGGTCCCCCGACGGTCGTTGGTTCGCGCGGGACGACGAGCGCGATCTGTGGCTGCGGGCACGGATCGACGACCGGTTGGAGCGACTGACATCGGATGGGGAGGAATGGTTTTCCTGGACCGTCGCGGACGCCGAGTGGTCTCCGAGCTCGATGCGACTGGCGGCACAGAAGATCGACAACCGGCACGTCGATCGCGTGCCGCTGGTGCACTGGTTGAAGACGAACGAGGAAGTAGAGTGGTGGCCGTTCACCAGGGCGGGTGGCCCACTGCCCCGACCCGAGCTCCACATCCTGGACGTCATCTCGAAGACCGACGTCATCGTGGACGTGGGAGAGGACCCCGAGATCTATCTCTCGATCCTCCAATGGACGGACGACGGCTCGGAGCTGCTGTTCCTGCGGATGAACCGCGAGCACGACCGGCTGGATCTCATGGCCGCGGACCCCGAGACGGGCGCGAGCCGCGTGATCCTGACCGAGACCCAGTCGACCTTCATCAAGGGGATCGATGAGAACCCGAGCTGGCGGGACCTGGCCACGCCGCTCGCCGACGGGGAGCGTTTCCTTTGGATCTCGGAACGCGATGGGTGGGACCATCTCTACCTGTACGACCTCGAGGGGACGCTCCTTCGACGGCTCACGAGCGGCGAGTGGCCGGTGAGCGGAATCGAGGCCGTCGATGAAGAGAACGGCTGGGTCTACTTCCGGGGGCAGGCCGAGACCGAGCTCGACCCCGCGCTGGGCGCGCCGCGGGTCTACGACACCCACCTCTATCGGGTGCGGTTGGACGGCAGCGGGCTCACCCGTCTGAGCGAGGGGAGCGGCAACCACGCGTTCGCCGTGTCCCCTTCCCGCGAGTTCTTCGTCGACGTCTACAGCTCGGTGACCGAACCGCCGCGCGCCGAGCTGCGCCGGACCGACGGCCGGCACGTTCGCACGCTGTCGGTGGCCGACATCGGTCTACTGGACGAGCTCTCGTGGGTGCCACCGGAGCCCTTCGTCGCGAAGGCCGCGGACGGCGAGACGGACCTGTACGGCGTCCTGTTCAAGCCGTGGGACTTCGACCCGAGCCGGAGCTATCCGGTCGTCGAGTACATCTACGGCGGGCCGCAGACGATCAACCACCCGCGCGAGTTCACCGACGGCGTGTTGCCGATGGCGCTCGCGCAGCTCGGCTACGTCACCGTCGTCCTGGACGCCCGCGGGACGCCCGGGCGCGGCAAGGCGTTCCAGGACGTGGTGCACGGCAACTTCGGTCGAAACGAGATCCCCGACCACGTAGCCGCCCTGCGCGGCGCGGCCGAGTCGCGGCCCTGGATGAACCTCGATAGGGTCGGGATCGTCGGAGGGTCCTGGGGCGGCTACATGACCATCCGGGCGCTGGTGCTCGCCCCTGGCTTCTACGACGCGGGGGCGGCCCTCTACCCGGTCGTCGAGATGTACGACCACATGGCCCAGGCGATCGAGCCCTACATGGGGATTCCCCGGTCGCGTCCCGACGCGTTCGCGTACGGCGCGAGCACGGATCGCGTGGATCAGATACAGGGTCGGCTCATGCTCATGCACGGCACGCAAGACGTGAACGCGACCTTCTCGGCCACGATGAAGATGGTCGATGCGATGACGAAGGCCGGGAAGCCCTATGACCTGGTGGTGTTCCCGGAGGTGAACCACTCGCTCACCCCGGTCCAGACATACTTCGTTCAGACGATCGCACGCTTCTTCACCGAGAACATCGACCCCGGACCGGATCCGGTGGCGTCGACGGGCGGGAGGAATTAGGGGCACGGCGCTCCGTGTACGCGCCGCGGATCTCGAGGATGTTTCCGCCTTCGCGACCCGGCGACGAGACGCGACGGAGGCGAAGCCCCGAGTGGGTGGTTGCTCGGCGAAACGCCGCTTCCTACCCTCGGGCATCATGTGTACCGACGGACCCCCAGCACTCCGAGGTCTCATGTCGCACGGCTTTGACGAACTACGCGCTCGACTCGACGGCGGCTTGGTCTTGCCGACGGATCCCGGCTACGACGAAGCCCGGGAGATCTTCAACGAGATGCACGATCTCCGACCGGGCGCGGTGGCCACGGTCCGTTCCGCGCAGGACGTCGCGCACGCCGTCCGCTTCGCGGGCGAGCATGGTCTGACGCTCGCCGTACGAGGCGGTGGTCACAGCCTCCCCGGATTCTCGGCCTGCGACGATGGCCTGATGATCGATCTTCGCGGGCTCTCGGCGGTCGAGGTGGACCCGGAGCGCCGCGTGGCACACGTGGGCGGCGGAACGACGTGGGGCCAGTTGAACGAAGCCACCCACGCGTACGGGCTCTCGACGCCGGGCGGCGTCATCTCCACGACGGGCGTCGCGGGGCTCACGCTCGGCGGCGGCATCGGCTACTTGAGTCGCGAATACGGTCTCGCGTGCGACAACGTCGTGGAAGCTCAGGTCGTCATCCCGGATGGGTCCATCGTCCGCTGTAGCGAGGACGAACGGGCCGACTTGTTCTGGGGCATCAAGGGTGGCGGCGGCAACTTCGGCGTGGTGACCGAGTTCACGTTCCGGCTTCACCCGGTGAGCGAGATCCAGGGCGGTCCCACGTTCTTCGTCCCGGACGTCGGCGTGTTGAGGGGGTTTCGGGATCTGCTCGCCCGTGCGCCGCGAGAGTTCGGGACGCTCACCGGCATCACCCGGACGCCGCCGCTCCTCTTCATCGCGGAGGAGTACCACGGCCGACCGACCGTGGTCGTGATCACGTGTTGGACCGGAGAGCAGGCGGGCCTCACGGAGATCCTCGACGAGATGAAGGAGTGGGGGACGGTCACCGGACAGCACGTGGGGCCGATGCCGTACCCCGTCATCAACACGCTCTTCGACGAGCTGCTCCCCTTCGGGCTCCGTCACTATTGGAAGTCGCTCGTCGCGGCCTCGATCACGGACGAGGCGATCGAGACGCACGCGCTACAGGCGCCGAGCGTCCCGAACATGGAATCCGGGATGTTCTTCCATCCCATCGACGGCGCGTGTCGGGACGTCGATGTCGCGGCCAGCGCCTTCCCGCATCGCGACGCCCGGTGCGTCGTCGGCGTCTATGGGAGCTGGCACGATGCGAGCGATGACGAAGCCTATCGACAGTGGGTTCGGACCTCGCACGCAGCCCTACAGACCCACTACGAGCCGACCGAGTACGTGAACTTCGCCCCCGCCGATGATCCGGACGCGGCGCGCACGATCTACGGCCCGAACTACGACCGTCTGGCCGACGTCAAGGCGACGTACGATCCGGGGAATCTGCTCCGCCGGAATCAGAACGTTCCGCCAGCGCCGGCGTAGTAGACGCGCCGAGCCGTTCGCGGGCGCCGTCGACCTGCCGGACGAACTCGCCCGTGAGGATCGGCCGCACCTCGGCCCAGACGGTACCGTAGGCCGGCTTCAAGGTCATCGAAGCGATCGAGTTCACTCGACGCTCCCACACGTCGTCATCCAGGGCTCCGTGCCGGTTCTCCAGGTACTCGCTCTCCCACATCAGCATCAGGGACCTCGCGACGGCGTGGAACACGTCGCGCTCTTCCTCGGGGAGCGTCTCCAGCGGCTCCTCACGAAAGAACGCGTGGCTGACGATGGACGAGAGCCGCTCGTTCTCGGCCACGCGCCACCAGACATCCACCATCCGTTCGCCGCGAGCCCGGATCGCTTCGGCTTTCGCGACGCGATTGGAGTCCCTGATCTGGTAGGCGAGCACGAGCATCGAGATCACGACGGCGGCCGCACCGACGGCCTCGGCGATGGCGCCAAGGGCATCCCAATTCAAGCGAGCTCTCCTTGCGTCGTGTTCGGTCGGGAGACGCCTACGGTTCTGCGATTGTACCGCGCTAGACGGTGAGCGTCATGCCGCCGTCGGCGAGAAGGGTCGATCCCGTCACGTAGCTCGCGCGGTCGGAGCAAAGGAAGACGATCGTCGCGGCGATCTCATCCGGGTGCGCCGCGCGCTGCTGGTGCACGCGACGCTCGATCATGCCATCGAAGGCGTCATCGCCGATGACCCCACGTACACGTCGATGCATGGGTGTATCCGTGACACCGGGGCACACCAGATTGACCCGGATCCCCTGAGGCGCCAGCTCCGCCGAGACGCTGCTCGTCAAGGCCACCTGGCCGTGCTTCGACGTGGCGTAGGCGGCACCTCCCGCGAAGCCGAGGAAGGAGTTGACCGAGCCTACGTTCACGATGGCCCCTCCATGCCCGCCCTCGAGCATCGCTCGAGCCTCGTACTTCATCGCGAGGAACGTGCCCTTGAGGTTGATGGCAAGAACCCGATCGAACTCTTCCTCGGGCATGTCCACGATCGGTGCGAACGCGCCCTCGACTCCGGCGTTGTTCACCGCGAAGTCGAGTCGACCGTAGGTCTCGATCGCATGCGCCACCATCCGCTCCGCGTCCGTCGCGACCGCGACATCCGCCCGGACGTGCGTGGCGTCGCCACCCGCTTCCGTGATCTCCGCGGCCAGCTTCGCCAACAGGTCTTCGCGGCGAGCCGCCAGCACCACCCGAACCCCCTCGGACGCGAACGCTCTGGCGGTCGAAGATCCGATTCCGCTGCTCGCGCCCGTGATCAAAGCGACTCTGTTCGTCATGTCCGACACGTCGGACCTCCACCGATACGGGTGGGCGAAGGGCTATCCCGGAGGGACGTGTCGCACGGGAATCGCTTCGCTGTCTTGCGCCACTGCGATTCTGCTTCGGACCCGGTCGCATCGCCAGTCACGGGTGGCGAAGACGCGGCGGAGCGACCGATGGTCAGTAGCCCGCCACGCCCGCTCCGGGTCGGCGGGGGTCCGATGAGCCGTAGAAGACGCCGTCGATCCACATGATCGACTGCAAGCTCCCCTGGGTCCGACCCCCTTCTTCGAGCGTGTATCCCATGCCGCGCAGCAGGTGCTTCGTGTCGACGCTCACGCCGCGCTCGACGTAGACGAGATCGGGGAGCCACTGGTGGTGAATCCGCGGCTCGACCGTGGCCTCCTGAATGTTCATGCCGTGATCGAGCACGTTCGAGAGCACCTGTAGCACAGAGGTAATGATGCGTGAGCCGCCGGGGCTTCCGGTCGCCAGATACGGCGTATCGTCACGAAAGACGATCGTCGGCGACATCGAGCTGAGGGGTCGCTTGCCGGGCTGAATCGAGTTGGCGAAGCCACCGATCAGACCGAAGGCGTTGGGCGTCCCCGGGCTGGCCGAGAAGTCGCCCATCACGTTGTTCAGCAGGAGACCCGTGCCCGGGATGACGATCCCCGAGCCGAATGAGAAGTTGATCGACGTGGTGCTGCTCACGACGTTGCCCCACTTGTCCATGACCGTGAGGTGCGTGGTGTCGTCGCCTTCCTCGACGGGAAGCGTGCCGGGCGAGATGTTTTCCGAGTCGCGTGCGACGCCGGGCTCGATCGCCGCCGCGATCTCGCTCGCGTAGGACTCGCCCATCAGCCATTCGATCGGCACGTCGACGAACGCCGGGTCGCCCAGGTATTCGCTGCGATCGGCGTAGGCTTGCCGCATCGCCTCGACCATGATCTGCGTCTTGGCGGCGGACCCCGGGCCGAGGTCCTCGACGGGAAAGTGCTCCATCACGTTCAGCATCTGGGCGATGTGAATCCCCCCGGAGCCCGGCGGCGGCATCAAGGCCAAGCGGTATCCCTTGTAGTCGTGCCATAGGACATCTCGCTCGATCGCTCGATAGGCCGCCAGATCGTCGCGGGTGATCAAGCCTCCCCGCGCCTCCATGTCGGCCACGATCTTCTCCGCGATCGAGCCGCGATAGAACGCGTCGGCGCCGTGCTCGGCGATCTCGCTCAGCGTCCACGCCAGGTCGCGCTGGACCAGCTCGTCACCGGCGCGCAGTGTCGACCCGTCGGGACGAAAGAAGATCTCGCCCGCGGCCGGCTCCGCGCCGAGCGCTTCTCGCGCGAAGCTCAGCGCATCGGCGAGCGACTGCGTCACCACGATGCCGTCGCGCGCCATCTCGAGGGCCGGCTGGATCACCTCGGCCATCGTCATCGTGCCGTACTTCTCCAACATCAGGTCGATGGCGGCGACGAGCCCCGGGACCCCCGCGCCGCGTCGTGAGAAGGCGAGCGCGTCCCTGTCCACGGCCCCGTCTTCGCGAACGAACATGTCGGCATGGGCAGCGGCGGGAGCCGTTTCCTTGTAGTCGATGGCCAGGGTCTCGTCCGCCTCGGCGCTGTGAAGGAGCATGAACCCGCCGCCCGAGATCGGGCCCGCGCGGGGGAGGCTCACGGCGAGCGCGAAGTGGGTAGCGGCGGCGGCATCGAACGCGTTGCCGCCCTGCGCCAGGATCAGCGCGCCGACCCGACTCGCACGCATCTCTTGGCTCGCGACCATGCCGTTGCGAGCGACGACGGGGTGGTGAACGCTCCCGAAGTCGAGGAGCGAGGCGCGGGTCGTCGCCTCGGCCTGTGCGTGAGCGCCGACCGGCATCACGGCCGCGAACAGGATCGCGAGCCACGCGATCCCCGATCTCGACCGGAGTGCACCGTTCTTCATCGCCATCCTCCGTGTGTTCGGTTCGCACACGATATGACTCGGCGCCTCGGCGCGGTCCTGCCCGCGTGCGGCCGAGGCGTACTCATTTGTCGTTCGGGGCCGCATCATCGTCAATGACGAGGCGCGTCAGCGCTCGTCCGAACCGCGTTCGGATCCGGTGCGTAAGGAGGATGGAAACGACCCCGAGGCCGCTGGCGAGGCCCCACCACACGCCCGTCGGACCTGCTTCCACTCCGAAGGCGAGCCACGCGCTCATCGGCAGCCCGATCCCCCAGAACCCGATGAAGTTCATGAGCATCGGCACGCGTGTATCGCCTACGCCCCGGAGCGCGCCGGCCGCCACGACCTGAAGGCCATCGAAGACCTGAAACACCCCGGCCACGGGGAAGAGCGCCGCGGCGGTCGCGATCACGACCGGATCGGTGCTGAAGCCACGCGCGAGCAGCTCGGGGATCGTGAGGAAAACGGCCGCCGTGATCGCCATGAAGCCGACGCCGATCACGATGCCGGCCCCCGTCGCACGACGTGCCCCATCGGGATCGCCCCGACCGATGGCATGACCGACCCGGATGCTCGTGGCCTGCGAAACGCCGAGCGGCACCATGAACGTCAACGAGGCGAGCTGGAGCGCGACCTGGTGACTCGCGAGCGCAACGGCGCCCATCAGTCCCATGAGCAGACCGGCCGCACCGAACACGCCGAACTCGAGCAGCTGCTGCGTGCCCACCGGCGCCCCCAACCGCAGCAGCTTTTCGAGTGGCCTCGGGGAGAACGCGTCGCGGCGCAGCGGCACCAGGGCTCCGCGGAGGAGCGGCCAGGCCAAGGCCAGGAGCGCGACCATCAGAAACCAACGGCTCCCGGTCGTAGCCCAGGACGACCCGACCGCGCCCATGGCGGGGAATCCCGCATTTCCGAACACGAACGCCCAGTTCAGGGCGGCGTTCAAGACATTCGCGGCGAGCACGACGAGGACGATGGGAAGGACGCGCCCCATCGCTTGAAGCGCCTGTCGCAGGACGACGAACGCATAGAAGGGGAAGACCCCCGCGATCAGCCCGTGCGCGTATCCCGCGGCGACCGGCACGACCTCCGCGGGCTGGCGGAAGACCGTCAGGACAGGAGCGACCGGGATCAGGAGCAGCATGGCGAGGATCGCGAGCCCCGCCGCGAGCACGCCACCACGTTGAACGCCGCGGGCCACACCGACGTCGTCGCTCGCCCCCACCGCTTGCGACAGCACGGGGTCGATGGCGAACAGGACGCCCATGCCGAAGACCGCGACGCCGAAGAAATAGAGGTTCCCGACCGCCACCGCGGCGAGGTCCACGGGTGAGACGCGCCCGACCATGAAGGTGTCGACCAGTCCCATAGCCATGATGCCGACCTGCACGAACGCCACGGGAGTCGCGAGCTCGATGAGCTCGCGAACGTCGCTCCGGTTCGGCGCGTATGTCTGGATGGAGACCACCGCTAGCCCCGATCGAGATTCGTAGTCCTACGCCCGTGACGCACGTCGCACTCAATGGAAGCGGGATGAGGATCGGATCGATCCCTCGAGCCGGCACCTGCCGTCGAACGTATGTCGCCGTCGTCCGCCGCGGTGCCAAGCGTCGACCCGTTGCCCGGGACCTTGAGCCGCGGGAAGATGTGAAGGTCCCGTTCGATCCGGAGGCCCAGATGCGCCGCGCCCTTTCTCTTTTCGCTGCGATCGCGTTCGTCTCACCGCTGACCGCCCAGATGCGACACACACCCGCGTCGCCCGCCGCGGGATTCGGCGCCGCGGTGACCATCGTGGGCGATGACATCCTCATCACCCGGACCGCCGCGACGATCCGCATGCCGACGTATCCGGAGAGCGGCGCGGTCTACGTCTATCGGCGGGCGTCGGACGGCTGGTCGGTCTCGGGGGCCATCGAGCCCGCCGACGGGTCGGTCAGCGACCAGTTCGGCGCGGCCGTCGCAGCGCTCGGGGACCGGCTCGTCATCGGCGCGCCCGGCCACGCCGAGACCCGCGGCGCGGGCTACATGTTCACGAGGGACGGGGATGCATGGGTCGAGCGCGGACGGCTCGATCCCGGGGACGACCCGACGGCGGGCGTGGGGAGCGCGGTCGCGCTCATGGAAGACTTCGCGTTCCTCGGCGCGCCCGGCGGGCTCGGCGACCTCGCGGTCTTCGGTCAGCCGGCGCCGCCGCGCCCCGGGTCCGTGTGGGTCTTCGCGTCCGATGGTCGGCCGCCGACCCGGCTGCGGAGCCCGGATCCTCGCGCGGGAGACCGGTTCGGCACCGCGATCGTAGCTGCCGGCGACGTCCTCTACGTGGCGGCGCCCGGCGCCGTGTACGCGGACGTCGCGGGTAGCGGCGCCGTGTACACGTTCGAACAGCGCGCCGGGGCGTGGGAGCATACGGGGGTTCTCGCGCTGGAGGCGCCTCGCCCGGCCGACCGACTGGGGACGGCGCTCGCGACGGATGGCTCGAGACTCTACGCGGGTCTGCCGGGGCGTGATCGCCGGGGAGCGGTGGCCGCGTTCGATCTCGAAGGCAACGACGAGGCCGTGATCGTCAGCCCTCCGGACGCCCGAGCCGCGTCGTTCGGGAGCACCCTGGAGGTCGCCGGCGGCACTCTGCTGATCGGCGCACCGGGCTCGTCGGCCGGGACCGGCGCGGCCTATGTCTTCGACGCCGGGTCGCTCGAGGCCCGTCAAACGCTCGCGGTGGACGAGCTCGGCGTGGGGGGTGCGTTCGGTTCGAGCGCTGCCGTTTCGGGTTCGATGCTCGTGGTCGGAGCGGGACAGGCCGACCTGCGGCTGGGTGCCGCGGCCATCTTCGCCCGATCCGACGGCGCGAGCGAATGGCGATTCGAGTCGACGGTTCACGATCCCGTCCGAAGCTCGATCGCTTCCATTTCGGGTGAGACGATCACCTGCGAGGACGGTGCGGCGGGCGACTATACGTGCAACGATGTCGACCTCGTGGCCTTCGTTCCACTGGCCGAGCTCGGCGCCGGTCCGGCATCGATCGCGAACGACATCTGGGGCTGGACCGACCCGGTCACGGGTCGCGAGTACGTGCTGCTGGGCAAGTCGAACGGCACCTCGTTCGTCGACATCACGGACCCCGGTAGCCCCGTCTACGTCGGCGAGCTCCCGCTCACCGAGGGCGCGAACGAGAACCTGTGGCGCGACGTGAAGACGTACGCGGACCACGCGTTCATCGTGGCCGACGGCGCGGGCGCACACGGCGTCCAGATCTTCGATCTCACGCAGCTCCGCGATGTCCGGAGCCCACCGGTCCTGTTCGAGGAGACGGGCTTCGCGCACGCGGTCGGTAGCAGCGGCGGGGGGCAGGCCTGCGGCGGCGGACTCCACATGATCGACATCCGCGACCCGGCGAGCCCCCGGTTCGCCGGCTGCTTCGCCAACCCCGAGACCGGTGGAGCGCTCGGCGGCGGCTATACGCACGACGCGCAGTGCGTCGTCTATCGCGGTCCGGACGAGAGCTTCGTCGGTCGCGAGATCTGCCTGCACGCCTCCATCGACGCGCTCGGCATCTCGGACATCACGGACAAGGACAACCCGATCGCGCTCGCCAAGGTGGACTATCCCGGCGTCGTCGGGGCGCACCAGGGGTGGCTGTCGGAGGACCACCGTTACTTCTTCATGGGCGACGAGCTCGATGAAGAGGGTGGCACCGTCGAGACCACCCGTACGCTCGTGTGGGACCTCGAGGAGCTCGACGACCCCGTGCTGGCCACGGAGTACTTCGCCGAGACGAAGGCGATCGACCACAACATGTACGTGCGCGGCGACTACCTCTACCAGTCGAACCTGATGGCCGGTCTGCGCATCCTCGACATCAGCGATCCGGAGAACCCGGTCGAGGTTGCGTTCTTCGACACGGTGCCGGGGGAGGACATCACGGCCTTCGGCGGCTCGTGGAGCAACTACCCGTACTTCGAGAGCGGTGTGATCGCGGTCGCGAGCTGGGGCGAGGGACTCTTCCTCCTCAAGAAGCGAGAGACGGTCCTCGTTCCCTGACGGTCGCGAGTAGGGCTTCGGGTCGACCCGCGCACGCGATCCACCGCGGCGTGACGGGTCGACCGAAGTGGCGCGTCGCCCCGGTGTGCAACTCGCCGCGGCGTTGAGGACGTCGTGGCCGCGCGATCGCGCCGACCTACTCAGGAAGTGAGCAGGTTTCTCCGAAGCAGGGCCTGCCTCATGTCCCCGAGGTCGAACGTTCCGTTCTCGTTGCCCGAGACGTCGAGGTAGTCGTTTACCTCGTCAGGCAGTCCGGTGGACTCCAGCGCGGCCTGGAGCATGACCACCGGATCCAGGTCGAGGTCTCGCACGTCGAGCACGAGGTTTCGTCGAAGCTCCTGCCCGCTGCTGTCGCTCACTTCGATCCGTAGAGAGAACAGGCCGGCCTGCCGCGGCGCACCTTCGATTCGGAGGCCCGCGGTCTCGACGACCAGTTCCAGACCGGCGGGAAGCGCCCCCCGTCCGGTCACGGACGCCTGCAAGGAGCCCAGGGCGCCCGTCACGCCGAGACGCGTGATCAAGGCGGTCAGCACGGTGCCCTCGACCGGGTCCCGCTCGGGGACCACGTCGAACGGGGCCTTGTACGTGGCCTTCACGATCGCCACCCCGCCCACCACCTGAAGAGACAACTCCGTCAGGTCGGAGATCCCACCTTCATGGCCTCGTGTAGACGGGCTCGTGAAATTGGTGAGTACCGTCTCCGTTCCGTCGGCCGGGAAGACGTCGGAGGCGACGCCCCGATTCCCGCCCTCGGCCTCCGTCTTCCTCAACAGGTGGTCCGCGTCCGCCTCGACGAGATGCGTCTCCGCGGCGGACGGGAGCCCGGGCGGGACGGCCCGTCGGTCGCTCAGCGAGTCCTGGTGGTACACCAGGATTCCACCGGCCGGCAAGCTCGCGTCGAATCCGGCTCGCGGCCGGTACTCGATGATGAAGGATTCGCTTTCGTCTTCCCGTAGCGGAAGCTGGAGACCGCGCTCGCCCGCTTGGACGGGTTCCAGCGTGAACTCTCGCTGTCCGACCGCCGCCGGCACTCGCGTGATCGACCCCCAGCCGAGGCGTTCCTTGTTGTATATGGCCATGTGAGGCGGGAACGCGTGGCCCGTCTTGGGCCCGGATCCGCACCCCCACGATCCTGCTCCCATGAGCGCGAAGCAGCCGACGTTCCAGTGACGGTCGGCTCTGCCCACCCCGGTCACGAATTCATACGTATCGAAGAGACCCAGCAGGTGACCGAGCTCGTGTGCGACGACCGAGGGCCCTTGCGATCGCGTCCCCGAGCAATCGGACGCGCTGGTCGTCATGTAGTCCCCGACTCCGATCCGCGGGCCGGCCGCTCCCGGGTCGCTCGTCCGGAACGGCGTGACGATGTCTTCGCCCGCTCCGCCGACGTGCGGCCAGATCCCCGGACCATCGCAACTTCCCGAGGGCTCGAGGAACTCGATCACCAGCGCGTCGACGAGCCCATCGTCGTCTCCGCTGTTGGGGATCCCGTCGGGGCCGTCGTTGTCGAACTGACCGTAGTCCACGAGCGCGTCACCGAGCCGGATCGCCTCTCGTATGTAGTCGACCAATCGCTCGCCGACCCACCCGTGCCCATCCAGCTCCCCGGCGGCCTCGAAGCGGGTGACGGTAGTCCGCGACCACGGCAGGACGGTCCCGGCGACTCGGAGTCGTCCGCCGGAAACCTCATCGTAGTACTGCGTGAGCGTACCCGGGCTGATCGGTCCATCGAACAACACGCGAGAGATCTCGCGATCGGAAACCCCGGGCTCCGGAGAGTCGGCGAAGAGCGCGGGGATCACGAGCACGGGCAAGCTGCCCTCGGAACGTGCCGACTCCTGAACGGCCAGCCGTCGGGCATCTCTTCCGTCGAGGTGCACACTCCGGGTCGCTCCCACGAGCGCCAGGACCGGAATCAGCGCCCGACCGACGGCCACAGGTGCGGTGCTACGACGGTCAGGGGTCACCGTATCGCCTCGATCGTAACGGCATAGCCGCTGACGTCCGATCGGAGCTCGCCCCGCTCGTCGGCGACTTGCAGCACGCGAGCGCCCGCCGGCGGCGTGCCGCTCTCCGACGTGGCCGTGAACGAGATCTCGCCGCCACCAGCTCGAAACGCCGCGACTTGAACGCGTTCGGCGACGCGACGTACCACGATCGCGCCGGTCTGTGCCTCGAACTCGTGCGTCGGTCCTGTCAGCTCGATCGCCGCCGCCCCCTCGCGGCCGAACGGAGAGTGGAGCCGAACGATCCACTCGGAGCCGACGGACGGCGGACGGGGTCCCGTTCCCCCGTCCGCGCCGCAGCCTGGAAGAGCCAGGGTGGCGGCGAGCACGAACGCCGAGGCGGGCGCGACCAGCCGGACCCGGCGTCGAGGTCGAGACCACGCGCCGTTCCGGAATCCCGCAGGGACGATCGTATGCCGATCCACGATCACCGCGTCACCAAACGCTCTCCGCGAGTCGCGGTCCGATCGGCAGGTGCCGGACGCGCCTCCCCGTAGCGGCGAAGATCGCGTT
>JAKSCH010000456.1 GCA_022360695.1 Gemmatimonadota bacterium | reverse complement strand
GTCGTCACGTTGCCGACATACATGAGCGGCGACCGTCGCAGGTGCTCCGTCGGGTCGTCCCACGGGAAGTGCTCGAAGTTGTGGTACCAGCCCGGGCTGTCCGTGGTGCCGACGAACGAGAGCCAGTTCGTCACGGGGCAATTGGCGGAAGCGGCGCGGAATCGATCCGTGTGCCCGACGACCCAAGACGTCAGGACGCCACCGCCCGAGCAGCCGTACACGAACATGTTGTCTTCGTCGATGTATCCGCGGCTCACGACCTCATCGACGCCCGCCATCAGATCGTCGAAGTCCTTCGAGGGGTACGCGTTCTTGATCGCGTTCCCGAACGCGCTCCCGTAGCCCGCGCTCCCTCGGGGGTTCGTGTAGAGGACGACGTATCCGTTCGCGGCGTGCTCCTGCCACCCGAAGTCGAACCCCACGTCGTACATCCCGTGCGGCCCGCCGTGGATCGACAGCATCAGCGGATAGCGCCGCGACGCGTCGAAATCGGGCGGCTTGACGATCCACCCCTGGATGTCCCAGTCGTCGACGGACTTGTACCAGACCTCTTCTACTTCCCCGAGCGTCACGCCATCGAGGAGATCGTCGTTGACCGCCGTCACCTGGACGCGATCGTCCGGTCGATCCAGCGAGAACGAGATCACGTCGAGCGGGTTGTGCGAATCCTCGATCAGCCCGACGGCCTGCCCGTCATCGGAGAAGGAAGACAGCGTCAGCATGTGGTTACCCTCGGTCACCGGCGTCACGCCGCCGCTCACCGAAGCGAAATGCAGGTTCCGGGTTCCCTCCCGACCGACGTTGAAGTAGACGCCGCTCCCATCGGGCGCCCACATCAACTGCGTCCCGCGTCGAAGCCCCCGGTCGAAGTCTCCGGAGATCTGGCGAATCCCCGAGCCATCCGGGTTCATCACGTAGATCTCCGCGTTCGAGTAGGTGTCGTCGTTCCAGTCCTCGCCCGTGTAGGCGATCAGACGACCATCGGGCGACGGCACCGCGCCGCCGTCCGGCCCGCGCCGCGTCGTCACCTGTCGGATCGTACCCGAAGACACGTCGACCGCGTAGATCTCCGACTCGCGCCAGTTGTACTCGGCGTCTTCCTCCCGGAGCGAGGTGAAGAAGATCTCCTCGCCGTCGGGAGTCCACTCGGCACCCCGGTGGTTCCACTCGCCGTCCGTGAGCTGCCGCGGCGTCCCGCCATCGGCCGGGACGACGAAGATGTGCGTGTGTCCGAGATCCGCGTATCCCTGGCGATCCTGCCGATAGTCGATCCGAGTGACGATCTTGGGCCCCTGGGTCCACTGTGCCCCTTCGGGTCTGCTCGGGAGATCGACCGTCCAGCGTTGCTCATCCTCCACGAGCATCGTGAAGGCGATCCGTGTCCCGTCGGGAGACCAGCGCAGGTTCGACGGCGAGTGCTCGAGACGGGTCACCTGCGACACCGCTCCCTCCGCGTCCATCCAGCGCACGAAGATCTGCGGACCCTCGGGGTCGCCGGGCGCGACGAACGCGATCCGGGTGCCGTCGGGGGACCACGTGGCGTTCGATCCCTTGATCAGCTCGCGCTTCCGGGTCCCATCCACGTTGGCGATCCACAGCGTCGACTCCCAGCTATCGTTCACCTTGTCGATCCACCCCCGCGTATAGACGACCTGATCGCCGCTCGGGGAGACCTGAGGACCGGAGACCCGTTCCCAGTCGAGGTACATGTCGAGTGAGAGCGACCGCGATTGCGCGGCGAGGGGTGCGCTCACGAAGAGCGCGACGAGGGCGATGATCGAGCGAACGGTGCGCGGTGACGATGCCATGAGACCTCCCGGCGTGGATCAGAGGCGGTGGGCATGAACGTACCGCGCGCGACCAGCGCGGCCAATGCGTCCTCGGCTATGGCGTCAGCGGCCAGACCAGCGGGAGCACCAACGCCGTCACGAGCAGGCAGATCAACGTGAGCGGGAGCCCGACCTTGGTGTAGTCGGTGAAGCGATACCCGCCCGGGCCCATGATGAGCACGTTCGCGGGGTGAGCCACCGGGCTCATGAAGCTCCCCGACGCCGCGATCCCGACCGCCATGAGCAGCGCGTGTGGGGACAGACCGAGGTCGACCGACGCGTTGAGCGCGATCGGCGCGATCAGGATCGCCGCGGCCGAGGTCGGCATGACCTGGGCGCACAAGGCGGTCAGGACGTAGAGCGCGATCAGCACGGGCCGAGCCCCGAGGTCGCCGACGGTCCCGACCACGCCCGTCGTCAGGAGCTCGGCCGCGCCCGTGACCTGGAGCGCCAACCCCAGCGGCAGCATCCCGGCGATCAGAAAGACCGCGCGCCATTCGATCGACCGGTAGGCCTCGTCCATCGAGAGACAACGCGTGAGCACCATCGCGACGGCGCCGGCGACCGCCGCGATGTATATGGGAGCCAGACCGGCGATCACCGACCCGACGACGGCCGTCATGATCAGCGCGCTCATGCCGGCCTTGTCGCTGAGCGGCTCATCCACGCGTTCCGAGATCACGATGAAGTCCGGCTCGTCGCCGACGATGCCGAGCTTCGAACGCGGGCCGTGGACGAGAAGCGCGTCGCCGAACTTGAGGGGCAGGTAACGCAGGTCGCGGCGCACGCTCCCTTCTCGCATGACCGCGAGCACGTTCATCCCGTACTTCTCGCGGAACCGAAGCTCCGGTAGCGTCTTTCCGACGGCGCTGGAGCGTGGCGACAAGGCGATCTCCCCCAGTCCCACGTGCTCCGACTCGAGCGCGCTCATGTCGTCGGGGCCGGCGTCGGGGTCGACCGGGAGACCGTGCAGTCCCTCGGCGGCTCGGAGATCCTCCGGCCGGCCCTTCACGAGCAGCCGATCGCCCGCCTCGAGCCGTTCGTCGGGATGAGGGATCAGCCGTTTTTGATCGCCGCGGATGATGCCCATCACCCCGAGACTGAACACGTCGCCGAGACGCGTCTCCGCGAGCGTCTTCCCGCACAGGGGAGAGGCGGACGGGATCGAGCACGCCATGAGGCGGTCATCGAGCTCGTGGATGAACGGATCGAAGATCGGCGAGATCGAGAGATCCGCGCTGTCGCTCAGTCGCTCGAGCTCCTCCAACCCGCCGTGCACCAACAGGACGTCACCGACCTCGAGCTTCGCCGAGGCCAGGTGCGTACGTAGCGGCGCTTGGTCGCGCCAAACCGACAGCACGAGACACCCGTGAAAGCGGTGGCGAAAGTCGGTCTCGCGGATCGTCTGTCCGATCAGTCGCGAGCGTTCGGGTACCGTGGCCTCCGCGAGCCCGACCCCGGGCGAGACCAGCTCCTCGAGCTCGACGCGCTCCGACTCGAGCGTCAGGTACGCGCGGGCGCCGAGGTCCTCGAGCGTGGTGGCCGGACCTTGCACGAGGACGCGGTCCCCCGGCTTGAGCGCGGTCGTCGGGTCCGGTGCCAACTCCAAGCGCCCCTTGCGCTCCACGGCCATCACCTGGAGACCCAACCCGCTCCCGACCCGGCTCTCGGCGAGCGTCATCCCGGCCAGCGGCGAGTCCCCCGGGATGTCGAGGGCGAAGAGACCTTCCTTGAGCCCGTAGACGTCGCCGAGCTCGGTCTCGCCTCCTACGAGCTCGCGTCTCACGTCGCGCTCGGGGAGCAGCCGGCGTCCGATGAGCGCCATGTACGCGATCCCCGCGACCACGACGGAAGCTCCGACGGGCGTGAAGTCGAACAGGTCGAACGGCTCGAGCCCCCGATCGGCCGCGGCGGCGGCGACGAGGATGTTCGGCGGGGTGCCGATCAACGTCATGAGACCGCCGAGCAGCGAGCTGAACGCGAGCGGGATCAACAGCTTCGACGGGGCTCGCCCCGTGCGACGCGCGATGTCCATGACGACGGGCAAGAGCAGCGCCGCGACGCCGACGTTGTTCATGAACGCCGACATCGCCGCCGCGGTGACCATGATGAGGATGACGAGACGCGTCTCGCTGTCACCGGCGAGACGAAGCACCTGCCGACCGAGGATGCCCGCGACGCCGGTCCGCGAGAGACCGCCGCTCAGGATGAAGACGGCCCAGACCGTGATCACGGCGGGGTTGCTGAAGCCCGAGATCGCCTGCTCGGGCGTGAGGACGCCGCTCAGACCGAGGCTGACCAGCACGAGGAGCGCGACGACGTCCACACGCACCCGTTCGCTCACGAACAGGACGATGGCGATCGCGAGGATGCCGAGGACGATGGCGAGGTCGACTGGCAAATGGGCCGCCGGCCGGCTCGGGCTGTGCGTTCGGCCGGACGCGCTGACGCGTCCGGTCACGCGAGATGGTAGTGTACGCTCTCGAAAGAGCCGTGGCATTCCGAGCCGCCACGGCTCTCGTGGCCCGGACCCGCGTGCACAGGAAGGAACCATGCCCGGACGCCTCGCTCGCACCCTCGCGACCGCTCTGCTGCTCGTCCCGGTCTCCGATCTCGGAGGTCAGCAGTTCGGCGGGGCCTTGGCCGTAACCGGCGATCAGATCGTGGTCGGCGAGTCGCGAAACGGCACCCTGTCCGGGATCCTCTACGTGTACGGACGCGAGGGCGGGCGCTGGACCGAGGTCGACCAGTTGAAGGTGTCCGACGAGAACCGCACGCCCGATGGGTTCGGACGTGCGGTGGCGGCCGGAAGTGACCTGTTGGTCGTCGGGGCGCCGCTCGAAGACGACGGCGCGGGTGCCGTGTACACCTTCCGACGCGAGGGCGCGGGCGAGTGGTCGCGACGGATGCGCCTACGACCGCGCGAGCCCCTCGCGGGAGGCGGATTCGGCTCGACGGTCGCCCTCGGCGATGATCGACTCGTGGTGGCCGCTCCCGAGGGAAGCGATGGAGCCGGCGTCGTCTATGTCTTCGATCGGGACGGCGAGACATGGACCGAGACGGCCCGCCTCGACGCGTCGGACGAGGAGGCCGTGGGGTTCGGAACCATGTTGGCGCTCGAGGCGGACCGGTTGCTCGTCGCGGGCCGTAGCGTGCGGGGAGCGCCCGCGGCGGTGCGCGCGTACCGACATGCCCCGGAGGACGGGAGCTGGTCGGATCTCGGCGCGCTCGCGATCGACGAGCTTCCCGAGCGGAGCGAGTTCGGCGTCTCCGTCGCGTGGAGCGACGATCTCGCGCTCGTCGGCGCGCCCGGGGTCAACGACCGAGCGGGCGTCGTGTTCGCGTTCGGACCGGCCGAGGATGGGATCGGGTGGCAGCTCTCCGAACGGCTGGGGCCCGCCCTGGCGAGCCCGAACGCGTCGTTCGGTCGTTCGATCGAGCCCCGAGACGGGACGGTGGTCGTCGGCGCCCCGGGGACCCGCGGCGGCGGGACCTTCTACGAGTTCACGCGAGAGGCCGAGCGGTGGACCGGGGCCGCGCTCGCGCCGCCGATCGCGCTCGATGACCGCGCTCAGATCGGCCAGACGCTGGCGATCGGGCAGGACCTGGCCGTCGCGGGCGCGTCGGGCGTCGACTCCGGAGCCGGGGCCGTCGTCGTGTTCGAGCGCGGCTCCGGCGGCGGCTGGGAGGAAGGCGCCGTGCTCGTCAACGAGATGCGCGGCTTCGAGGCCATCACCGGCGCCGAGATCGAGTGCGAGGAGGGGCAGGCGGCGTACTTCGATTGCCGCGACGTCAACCTGCTGTCGTTCCTCCCCATCAAGGATCTCGGCGGCAGCCGGGGTACACGCGTCAACGATATCTGGGGGTGGACCGACGCGCAGACCGGGCGAGAGTACGCGATCGTCGGGCGCACCGACGGGACCGCGTTCGTGGACATCAGCGACCCGCACGACCCGAGGTATCTCGGTGAGCTTCCGGCGACCGAGGGCTCGCGCCACATGATCTGGCGCGACATCAAGGTGTATCGCGACCACGCGTACGTCGTGGCCGATGCGGCGCTCGAGCACGGCGTGCAGGTGTTCGACCTACGACAGCTCCGCGATGTCGGCGACGAGCCCGTGACGTTCGCCGAGACCTTCCTCTACGACGGGATCCACTCGGCGCACAACATCGTGATCAACGAGGAGACCGGGTTCGCGTACGCCGTCGGCAACAGCGGCGGCGGGGAGACGTGCGGAGGCGGCCTCCACATGATCGATCTCGAGGACCCGGCGCGTCCGGCGTTCGCCGGCTGTTTCGCGCAGGAGGGCACGGGCCGGCGGGGCACCGGATACGTGCACGACGCGCAGTGCGTCATCTACCGGGGTCCGGATGCCGAGCATGTCGGCAAGGAGATCTGTCTCGGCTCGAACGAGAACGCGCTCAACATCGCCGATGTCACGGACAAAGACGCCCCGATCGGGCTGTCGACGCTCTCGTATCCCAACGTCGCGTACGCCCACCAGGGGTGGCTCACCGAGGACCACCGCTACTTCTACATGAACGACGAGGGCGACGAGCCGCAGGGGCTCGTGGAGGGGACCCGCACGCTCGTCTGGGACGTGACCGACCTCGACGACCCGATCCTCGTGAACGAGCACATCGCCGAGACCACGGCGACCGACCACAACCTCTACGTCGTCGGCGACCTCATGTACCAGTCGAACTACTCTGCCGGTTTTCGCGTGCTCGACATCTCGGACCCCGCGAACCCCGTCGAGGTCGGGTTCCTGGACACGTCGCCGTACGAGGGCGGCGCCTCGTGGAGCAACTACCCGTTCTTCGAGAGCGGCACGATCGCCGTCACGGGCACCGGCGACGGTCTGTTCCTGTTGAGGAACGACGCGAGGCCTCGGCTCGTCCCCTAGAGAGAGGTGTGCGAGGCCGCTTCGCCTACTGCGCGTCGCGCTCGAACACGACATCGCCGCCGACGATCGTGTACAACACCTCGGCCTCGAGCAGCCGGGCCGGCTCCGTATGGCCGGCCTCGATGAGATCGGTGTCGAAGACCGCGATGTCGGCCAACTTCCCCGGGGTCAGCGTCCCCTTCACGTCCTCTTCGAACGAGGCCCACGCCGGGTTCTTCGTGTAGGCCTCCATCGCCTCCTCGATCGTGAGCCGCTGCTCGGGGAACCAGCCCTCAGGGGGCTCGCCCGATAGCGTCTGCCGGCTCACGGCCGCGTACAGCCCGTATCGGGGGTTGAGGAAATAGCGGGCCGCGTTCGTGCCGGGGCTGTCGCTCCCGAAGACCAGCACCGCGCCCGCGTCCTTGAGATCGCGAAACGCGTACGCGCCGCCCGAGCGCTCGTACCCGATCCGCTCCTCCATCCACCGCATGTCATCGGAGATGTGGTACGGGTTCACCTCGGCCACGATGTTCAGCTCGCCGAACCGGTGGAAGTCGCGCTCCTCGACGACCTGGGCGTGGATCATCCGCCACCGGTGATCCGCATAGATCATGTCGTTCTCGCTGAGCACGGTCTCGAAGATGTCGAGCAGGATCTTGACCGCCTTGTCGCCGATCGCGTGCACGTGCGGCGGCAGCCCCGTGGCGATCGACTCCTCGATCAATCGCTGGAGGTTCCCCTCCGGAAACTCGGTATAGCTCTGGTCGCGATCGAGCGAGAGCGCCAGGCCCTCGACGCCCTCGGGCAGCATGATCTGCCGCACGATCCCGAAGTTGCCCGGCGCGTGATCGTACGCCTCGTAGAACATCGCGCTCGAGCCGCCCATGATCCCGTCGACCCACGCCTTGTACCCGATGAAGCGCAGCCAATCATCCCCGAACCCCCGGGAGATCCCGAGTCCACCGGTGTGGGTGACGTTGTCGAGCGAAGGTCGGATGTTGATCCGCGCGGTGAGCTCCCCGCGGTTCTTGAGCTCTTGATAGGCCTGAAGCTGCTCCGATGACGTGATGTCCTGGATGGTGGTCACGCCGCCGCGACGCGCCTCGTCGAGCACGGCACGGACCTCAGTCAGCCGCTGCTCGAACGACTTCGGGGTCATCGCGGCGCGGACGAGATCGACGGCCGTGCCCCTCAGGATCCCCGTGACGCGTCCGTCCGCGTCGCGCTCGATCTCGCCGCCGGGAGGATTCGGGGTGGATTCATCGATACCGGCCATCTCGAGCGCCAGGCTGTTCGCCAGGTACATCGACCGATTGAACCGGTTGACCAGGACCGGGTGGCTCGGCGTGACGCCGTCGATGAGGTCGCGGTGCGGCTTGAACGGTCCGCCCGCCGGGCCACCGCCCTCGGCCTCGCGGCCGGTCGACCCGGCTTCCCACTGCTCGTAGGCACCCCAGTCGCCACGCGTGATCCAGCTCCCTTCGGGCATCCGATCCGCCGCACCCGCCAGCTTCTCGGTGAACCCTTCTGGCTCGTGGACCTCGAGCAGGTTGACGCCGACGATGAGCTGACCCGTGCTCTCGACGTGGACGTGGCCGTCGTTGAAACCGGGCGACACGAAGGCGCCTTCGAGATCGATGACGCGGGTATCCGGTCCTTCGAGCGCACGGGCGTCCGCGTTCGAGCCCACCGCGACGATATGCTCGCCGCGGATGGCTACCGCCTCGGGCGACGGTCGCTGGTCATCGAGCGTATAGACGTCCCCGTTGACCAGGATCAGGTCTGCGGGGTTCTCGGGTCCCGCGGTCGAGCACGCGGCGAGGGCGAAGACGAGCGCGGCGGTCCACTTCGACATGACGAACCTCTTGGAACGGATCGAACGGCAGTCGTCGCTGACGATGACGAGCCCGAGTGTCAGGCGTCAACGCCGGCCCTATGTTCAGCCCATGCCGCCACCGTATGTCGTGCCCGTTTGGACGAAGATGTCGAAAGACACCGAGTGGACGGATGTCGAGTGGATCACCGAGGAGGAGCGGGCCGACGGCATCCTGAGACTCGAGCCCCCGCGGCTCGTTCTCGAGGTCGAGATCGTCCAGTCGACGACGACGTGGGGAGACGTGGGGCACGCCGTCGACAGCGAGAGCTTGGGACGACACGAGATCGTGCTCCCGTTCGACCAGATCGCGAGCGTCCGTCTCCAACGACGTCTGTGGTGGCCGAAGATCCAGATCCAGACCAGCACCCTCAAGCCGCTCGACGGTCTTCCGGGCGCGAAGCGCGGCGTCGTCAGCCTCCGGCTGAAGAACCGCAACTGGAAGGCGGCGCAGGTGTTGGTCAACGAGCTGGAGTTCACGCGAGCCGACCTCGAGTTTCGACGAGCCGCCGAGCTGGACGACCCTTCGCACCCGTCTCTTCCACCCTCGAGTCCGTAGGGGAGACACGCGTGTCCGATTCGGGAAAGCACGCATCGAGCCGCGTCGCGGACGTCGACTTCGGCGACCTCGAGCTCCCGTCGCTGCGACCCCGTGATCTGCTCGCCCACTTCGGCCCCGGCATGATCCTCATGATGACCGGGATCGGGACGAGCCACCTCGTCAACGCGCCCACCGCGGGTGGACGGTTCGCCTACGCGCTCCTGTGGTGCTTCCCCGTCGCCTACGTCTTCAAGTACTACGGATTCGAGATGGCCTTCCGGTTTACGAACGCGACCGGAAAGAGCCTGCTCGAAGCGTACGCGACGGCCTGGAGGAAGTGGCCGCTGTGGTACGTGATGATCACGACGCTCATCCAGTGCGCGATCGGCCAGGCGGGTCGGCTGACCGCGGCCGCCACGTCTTCACCGAGCTTGCCGTGCGGGACCGCGAACGCGACGACCTGCTGGACGGCCGGGTGATCCATGAGCGCTTCGTCCACTTCGCGGGGAGAGATCTTCTCTCCGCCGCGGTTGATGATCTCCTTCAGTCGGCCCGTGATCGTGACGTACCCGTCGTCGTCCATCCGACCTTGATCCCCCGTCCGGAACCAGCCGTCCGTGAAGGCCTCCGCGTTCGCACCCGGGTTCTTCTCGTACCCCTCTGTGACGTTGAGTCCTCGGATGACGATCTCGCCCACCTCTCCGGCGGACAGATGGGCCCCGACCTCGTCCATGATCGAGACTTCCGGACCGGCGGCCGGGCCGACGGTGCCCGGCTTTCGTTCTCCGGGCGGCAGCGGGTTGCACGTCATCTGATGCGACGCTTCCGTCATCGCGTAGGCCTCGACGACCGGTGCGTCGAACGTCCCTTCGAGCTCGGCCATGACTTGAGGCGGAAGCGAGGCGGACGACGATCGTATGAAGCGCAAGTCCGTGCGATCGATCGTGTCTCGGTTTCGACCCGCGCGCGCCAGAATCGCCTGGTGCATGGTCGGCACCGCCGTGTAGTAGGTCGGCCGGGCGTCGTCGAGCCACCCGAAGAACTTGAGCGCGTTGAAGCCGGGCGTGCAGTAGATGGATCCGCCCGCACCCAACGGCGCGAGCGTGGTGGCCATCAGGCCGTGGATGTGGAACAACGGCATGACGTTCAAACAACGGTCGTCGTTCGTCAGCGCGAGCGTGCGCCGGATGTTGCGCGCCGACGCGCAGACGTTTTGTGGGCCAGTGGAACGATCTTGGGGCGGGACGTCGTGCCCGACGTATGGAGGATGAGCGCGATGTCATCGGGGTCCGCCCACCCTCGGTTCGACGCATCCCCTCCGGGGCCGTCTCCCGAGAGGGTGAAGCTTCCGGCCCCGTCGTTCGCACCGCATCGTAGCTCCAAGATCGGGATGTCGAGCGCGATCGCGGCGTCCCGCGCGGGGTTGTCGCTACCTTCCGCCAGGACCAGCGTCTTCGCCCCGAGATCTTCGAGATAGAACTCGAACTCGGGTCGACGGTATGCCGGGTTGAGCGGCGCGGTGGTCGCGCCGGCGCCGATCGAGACGAAGGCGGAGGCCATCTCCGGACCGTTGGGCAGGACGATCGCGACCCGGTCGTCCCGTCCGATCCCGCGGTCGTTGAGCGCGGCGAGCGTGTTCCGCACGCCGTGCCGCAACCCGTCGTACGTCAGGTCGGATCGATCGGGCGCCGACAAGGCGACCGACGACGGGTCGCCCGTCCCCAGCAGCTCCCACAGCGTCTGAGGCTCGGCCACGACGGACCTTCGAAGCTCGATTGCGTGACCCGCCGCGAACGATGGGCGCGACGGACTCGGAGTCTATTTCACCCGATTTCGAGTCACCACACTAGATCGGGTCGCGCAGGAACCTCCACATCGGGCGCGCGAAGACGAGCGCGCAGCCCAAGCCGAGCGCGATGGCCGGGAGAAACGTGGGTGCCAGAAGCATCGCTTCGCCCGGGTGGACGCTCCTTCCCGTGAAGAAGGCGACGCCTGCCGGCACCAGAGCGAGCGCCCCGATGGCCATGACCAGGACACCGAGCGTTTTCCCCCGGGCGAGCAGCGTCACGCCGACCGCCAGGATGATCAGCAGGCCCGCCGGGAGGACGCCCGACGCGTGGGGCCGGCCGACGCCTTGCCCGACGAACAGGAAGAGGATCGGGAGCGCCGCGATCCCGCATACGATGGTGGCTCCCACGAGCGCCCGCTCCTTGGGGTCGCCGGCCGATCGCTCCCAGGGAGCGCCCGGCGACGAGCCGCGCGGGAGCAGGCTCACCATGATCAGCACCGCCGCGGCCAACGCGATGGCGGACGGCAGCACCGGGAGGCCGAGCGGGACGATGGTGAGGATCAGCGCCCATGGCAGCACGGCCAGCGCCGCGCCGAGTCCCAGCCAGCGTCCCCACGCGCGTTCGCGCAGCGCGCCGCACAGCGCGAACCCGAGCGGGAGCAGGAGCAGCCACGTCGAAACCCCGAAGCTGTCCCAGCGCCCGGAGGGGGTCTTGAGGTCGACGGTGACGATCAGTCCGGCCAGGGCGAGCAGCCCGAGCGCCGCGCCGGCTTTTCTCAATCGGAGCATCGGTTCTTCCGTTTCTCGTGTCGGTCTCCTACGCATAAGACGCGCGCCCGCCCGGGGGCAACACGAGGAGAACCGCCGGGAACACGAGCGGGAGGGAACGCCGGAAGGCGGGCTGTGCCGGAAGTGTCAGCAGGACACGCAGTTGTGGTTGTTCTTGGCGCCGAGGCTCTCGAGCAGCGCAATCGTCTCGGGGAACGGCTGGATCCGCTGGACGGGCCCGTTGGCCATGTCCACGGTCGTCTGTCCGTTCCGCGCCACGAGAGTGACGTCGGCGCCGCGCTCCACGAGGTAGCGAAGCATCTCGTTGTCTCCACGCGCCGCGGCGTGGTGGGCCGGCGTATAGCCATCGTGATCCCGCGCGTTCACATCCGCCCCCAGCTCCTCCACCAGGAACTTCGTCGCGGGCAGCCAACCGTCCGGGACGTGCGTATGCGAGTTGCCGGCGAATCCCTGTCCGTAGCCCACGCCGGCCGCCGCGTGGATCGGGTGCACGCCGGGCCCTCCATCGGGGACGGGAGGAAGACCGGAATGATCGACGCGATCGCCTCCCCGTCCATAGCGACGCGACGGCACCTTGATCGTCGGGAGATCGGGATCGGCTCCGTATTCGAGGAGCAACTTCATGGCCTCGATGTCGAGCGCATGCGCGGCGCGCCAGAAGGGCGTCGCCCCCGTTCGGTCCACCCCGAACAGATCCCGATTGTAGGTCGTGAACCAGAGCGACTTCTCGAGTCGCGGGTTCGGATCGACCCCCGCGTCGAGCAACGCGCGCATCACCTCGAGGTACGACGTCTCCTGTTGGAAGTGATCGGTCGGCTGCGGGTGCCGCGACTTGGGCGCCCAGCGCATGTTGAGCGCCGCGTAGAGGGGCGAGGCTCCGGCCGTGCTCACGGCGCTCGGGTCGGCCCCGGCCGCGAGCAGCCGCATGCCGAGATCGAAGTGCCCGTTGATCAGCGCGATCAGGAGCGGCGTAGTGCCGTCGGCAGCGCTCGTCCCGTTCACGTCCGCGCCGCCCTCGAGCAGCGCCTCCGTCGCGGCCTCGTTCCCCTCGCGCGCCGCCAGCAGGAGCGCCGTCAGACCGCCGTGCGTTCCGACGAGATCCGCGTAGTTGCCCAGACAACCGGAGCAAGCGGGTTCCTCGGGCTCGCCGACGCCCTCGGCGGTCTCGCGTCGATCGGCGTCCCGATCGCCCGGTACGGGTGGGGGTCCGTTCGCTGTCGCGGCCGGGATCGGCTCCCCGGCTCGTATGGCGGCGACGCGGGCCTCGCGGTCGCGTCGATCCACCCGATCCCACGCGTCGCGGGCCGTGATGTCGAGGACCTTGGCGCGCAGAGTCGGATCCGCCCCGCCGGCCAGGAGCGCGGTGATCGCAGCCGCTCGTCCGGATGCGGCCGCGAACATGAGCGGTGTCTGGCCCCACTCGGGCTCGGCGGCGTCCGCATCCGCCCCGGCTTCGAGCAACGCGGCGATGGTCGGTGCGCTCCCCGAGCTGGCCGCGAAGTGCAAGGGAGACGCACCCGTGTCGGTGAGGTCGTTCGGATCGGCCCCCGCGGCGAGCAATGCCGCGGCCACGTCGACCCTGCCCACGCGCGCCGCCACGTGCAGCGGCGTATGTCCGCCGATCCGGGTGCCGGCGTCGACGCGCGCGCCGGCCTCGAGGAGCGCGCGCGCGATCTCTACGTCTCCGTGCTTGGCGGCCCAGTGGAGCCCGGTCATGCCATCGCCGTGAGCCGCGTCGACATCCGCGCCGATCGCGATCAGCTCCCGGACGGCCGTGACGTCCCGACGCATCGCGGCATCGGCGATCGGCGCGTCCGGCCTGGTCGGCACCAGAGCGATCATGATGAGGATCCCCACCATGTCGGATCTCACGATCGTGCTGCGTCGAGGCGTCGAGCGCCCGAGCGCGACCCGCATCACTGGTCGGTCGCCACGTCGAATCCGAACGGCGCGGTGCTGTCGCCGAACGTCTCGAGATCGTCGAGGCCGAGCCGGTGGAGCAGGCTCAGCATCACGTTCGCCATCGGGGTCCCGGGGGCCGCGCGCACGTGGAGGTTTCCATCCATCGCCCCGTTGGCGCCGCCGGCCACGAACAGGGGACACCGTTTGTGGTTGTGCACGTTGGGATCTCCCATCGGAGACCCGTAGATGATCATCGTCTTGTCGAGCAGGTGGGTGTCGCCCTCCATCGAGCTCTTCAAACGCTCGAGGAAATACGGGATCATCCCGACGTGGTATCGGTTGATCTCCGCGAAGTCCGTGATGTACTGCTCGTTCCCGCCGTGGTGCGACGCGGGGTGGAAGCCCTTGTCGATGCCGCTCGCAGGGTACACGCGCCCCGACGCATCGCGTCCCAGCTTGAAGGAAAACACCCGCGTCATGTCGGACTCGAACGCCAGCGCCTGGAGATCGAACATGAGCTTCACGTGCTCATCGAACGAATCCGGCACCCCCGCGGGCGCGCCGGGAAGCTCGCGCGTCTCGCCGCTCGAGTTCCGCTCCACGACGCGATCGATGCGTCGCTCGATCTCGCGGATGTTCTCGAGGTAGCGGTCCATGCGCCGCCGGTCCGAGGGATCGAGCTCGCGCTTGAGCTGCGCGACCTCTCCGGTGATGAAGTCGAGGATACTGGCGCTGGACTGGCGACGCGCGGCGCGCGCTTCCGGGGTCCCGCCGGCCCCGAACAGCTGATCGAACGCCACGCGGGGATCGCGGATCATCGGGAGCGGCTCGGTCGGCGACGACCAGCTGATCGTGTCGGTGTACACGCACGCGTAGCCGTAGGCGCAGCCGCCGGCCTGATCGACGTTCTCGATGCAGAGCTGCATCGACGGGATGGGCGTCTCCTGTCCGAACCGCTGCGCGTAGATCTGGTCGAGCGAGGTCCCCACCTCGACGTCGGAGCTCTCGGTCTGCTTGGGATGGGCCTGCGTCAGGAAGGTCGCGCTGGATCGAAAGTGGTCCCCGCCGATCTCCTTGGGCTTCTTGGCTTCCGCACCACGCACGTCCGTATCGCTGATGATCGTGAGATAGTCGCGGTACGGCTCGAGCGGGCGGAGCGCGCTCGGAGACAGGTCGAAGTCACGCCCGACCGTCGCGGGCGACCAGTAGTGCTGCGCCGCTCCGAACTCGCTGCTCCCCGCGGCACCGTGAACCATCTCGATGCACACCAGCCGCGTCGGATCGGAAACGTCGCGAGCCCACAGCCGACCGGCGGGGGTCATCGCATCGAGGAAGGGTAACGCCACCGTGGCTCCGACGCCGCGCAGAAAGGTGCGACGCGAAAGGTGCTTTCCGGTGATGAGCTCCATGGCTACGTCTCCCTGTCCCGCCTGTTGGCTCGCCCCGAGACCCGCGTCCGGCTCGACACGGGCCTCTCTCTCCTAATGCCGTTCGTGACGCCCGCGCCGCGCATCCTCGGCGTCTGCTTCGTCTCCCGCATCCTGCTCGTCGACGACCGGGTCGATCGTCTTCATCGAGAACGCCGGGCTGCGCACGACGCCGTGGATGAACGCCGACATGCGATATCCCTCGGCTTCCGCGTCGCGCGCGATCTTCCGCACCGTCGGCATGTCGTACGCTTCGAGTCGGCGCCCCAGCGCATACGCCATCAGGTTCTCCGTGAACGTCCGGATCAACGGAGTCGGACGACGTAGCAGAGCGGCTCTGAGATCCGCGGCGCTCTCGATCGGCGTGCCGTCGTAGAGCTCGCCCGCCGCATCGATCGCGGAGTCGTTGTCGTTGATCCGCCACTCGCCGGTCCCGTCGAAGTTCTCGAGCGCCAGTCCGATGGGATCGATCACGCGGTGACACGACGAGCACGCGGGGCTGGACCGGTGCATCTCGAGCCGCTCCCGCACCGACAGCAGACGTCCGTCCACCGCTTCTTCGGTCGCCTCGAGGTCCGGGATGTCGGGTGGGGGAGGCGGGGGCGGAGTCCCGAGGAGGACTTCCATCACCCACTTCCCGCGCAGGACGGGAGACGTCCGACTCGCGTGCGACGTCAACGTGAGCACGCTCCCGTGGCCCAGCAGACCGCGTCGCTCCGAGCCGGGGATCCGGACCCGTCGGAACTCGGTCCCGACCACGTCCGCGATGCCATAGTGTCGAGCCAGGCGCTCGTTGACGTACGTGTAGTCGGCCGTCAGCAGATCGAGGGCGCTCGCGTCGTCGCGGACCAGCGAGTAGAAGAAGAGCTCGGTCTCGCGGGCCATCGCCTCCTTGAGCTGCTGATCGAAGTCGGGGTACAGCCGCACGTCCGGGTGGATCTTCTCGAGATCCTGGAGCCGGAACCACTGCGCGGCGAAGCGCGTGGCGAGCGCCTCCGCCTTCGGATCGTCGAGCATCCGGCGGACCTGATGATCGAGCGCCTCGGGGTCGCCGAGCTCCCCGCTCGCGGCGACCTCCATCAACTCGTCGTCCGGCCCCGCGGCCCAGAGGAAGAACGAGAGCCGCGCCGCGAGATCGAAGTCGTCGATCCGGTACGCATCACCCGTCGCGTCGTCGGTCGGCTCTTCGAAACGGAAGACGAAGTGCGGGCTCGCGAGGATGCCTTCGAGCGCGAGTCGGACGCCGGCCTCGAACCCTCCCGTCGAGGCGCCCTCGTGGTACAGCGCCATGAGCGCGTCGAGGTTCTCGTCGGTGAGGGGACGCCGGTACGCGCGTGTCGCCAGACGGGAGAGGATGCGTGAGGCGCAGGGCGTCTCCTCGGCCGGCCGCTCCGGGGTGCACGCGAACACGGCCCGGCGGCTCGGCGTCTCCGACACGCCGGTCGGATGGTACGGTCCGGTGATCGCGAGATCGCGGAGGTGCGGTAGCGTGGTGAACCCGTACGCGTCCGTGATGCTGGTACTGGCGATCGACCAGTCGTGGGGCGAAACCAGATCTTGCAACGGCCCCTCGAACGTTCGGATGAACGCCGCCGCGACGCGGCGCGGCCCGGCGGTCACGCGGATCGGGTCGGTGCGAAGGTTGACGCCGTCGGGATCCGAGACGTGCATCCAACGATCGATGTCGAGAAGCGCGACGCGCTCGCCGTCGACCGAGATCTCGACCTGCTCCGGACCATCGGCCGTGTGGAGCGTGCCCTTGCCGTTGCCGTACAGGGCACCCGTCGTCTCGTGGTGGAACGAGACGCGGAAGACGTACTCGCCATCCGCCGGGAAGTTGTGCAGGACGGCCGTCCCCCCGCGCGTACCGTACGGCGCACCTTCGACGTGGTCGGCCTGCGAGGTCCACCGCGGGACCTTGTACGTCGCCTCGCTCGCCGTGACCTCCGGGTCGCCGATCGCCAAGCGGCTGATCTCGCCCGCGGCCCGCAGATACGCGTCCATCAAGGTGGGCGAGAGGAGCTGGACGTCCGCGATGTTGTCGAAGTTGGCGCTCTTCGTATCGAGCGGGAGGTAGTCTCCGGCGTCCACGTCGAGATCGAGCAAGTCGCGGATCGTCCGCGAGTACTCGGCTCGATTCAAACGCTGAAACGTCCTGCGGCCCGGTGTGGGCGTCGTCTGCGCATCCAGACGGGTCTCCAGCACGGCGGCGAGCGTCGTCAGGCTGTCGTCGCTGGGCCGACGCACGCCGGCGGGCGGCATCATCCCCGCGCGGAGCTTGCGGATCATCCGCTCGGCGACGTCGGACTGCGCCTCGGGCGCGGCGACGTCGAACGTCTCGAGCGACAGGTTACCGCGAAGACGTCGGTCGTTGTGACACCGCGTGCAGGTCCCGGCCACGACCGCGCGTCCCACTTCGACCGACAACGTGTCGATCGCGGGAGCCACGAGCGGCTGCGGAGCGCTGGGAGGTACCGATGGACCCGTGCCGGGGACCAAGCTGAGCGAAAGACCGGCGGCGCCGAGCGCCGCGGCGGCGATTCTCATGGTACGCACCCCATGTCTCGGACTCCGACTCGCGGCCGGAAGCCGGTTTCGGAGGCTCCGGTCGAACGCGTCGCGTCGCTCGAGACGCGAGTCGACCGTTCGAAAATACGACGTTTCGAGACGAGTGGGCCAGCGCCCGCGAGAAGGCGGCGGCCGACCCACCCGGGGGCCCCGGCGCGGTCTATCCGGCGTGAGCTAGCCGGCGGCGGCGGCGACCCGATCCGGGGTCGCATCGGGTATGGTGCGCGTCACGACGACGCGTGCCGTCGGGGGCAACGCCCGGTAGAGCTCCCCGGCTTCCCGCGACGACATCCGAAGCCTCAACCTCGCCCGCTCGCCCCGATCGGGGAGCAGACGCGTGACCCACGAGCCGAGGTACGCGCCGACCCCGTCGTCGACCCCCTCGCGTCCCGTGGGTTGCACGATGATCGCGAGACCATCTTCGGATGCCAGCTTGAAGGCGGGCGGCGGCGGCATCGCCGCATCGGGGGTCGGTGGGACGTACGCCACCGCCCCCGCGGGGTCCGGCGTCTGCTCGACCTCGGGCTGGAGCACCTCGCGACGCGCGCGCACGCGAGCCGGCGACACTCGAGCGATCTCCCACGAGCGCGGCGTCGTCGCATCCAACAGCGCCCCGCGCATCACCGGCAACCGGAGGTCTCCCCGCTCGATCTCCTCCGCGCGGAAGCTGCGGAGCTCCGCCGCACCGTGGTACAGGGTCACCGTCCTGAGACCGAGATCCACCGCGACCGTGTAGGGGTTGCCCTCACCGATCGGTTTCGACTCGGGGAACACGTAGACCGACGCGCCCGCGGGCACGGCCTTGAAGATCTCTTCGAGATCATCTCGACCGGCCCGGACGCAGCCGTGCGTGGTGCTTCGACCGAGTAGTCGCTCGTATACCGCGCCGTGGATCATGTACCCGTCGCCCAGGTCGAGCGCGTACGCGCCGAGCGCATCCGGCACCCTTCGCTCGTCGGGATCCGCCGGCACCGGGAGACCGGCTTCTATGAAGGCCCAGTCGGGACGGGTCCAGACCGGATCGCGCCGTTTCGAGAGCACGCGGTGGTGACCCGCCGGAGTGTCGAACGTCCAAGAGCGCTTTTGACCGCTCGTCTCTCGCAGGATGTCGCCCGATCCCGTCGAGACCGTCGCCTGGATCAGGACCTCGGATCCGTCGCGGACGAGGAGCTGGTTGTTGTTGCGGTCGACGACCACGTAGGGTCGGGTCTCCGGCTCGCCGAGATCCAACGTCGCGGTCTCGAGTCCCGTGACCTGCCGGATCTCGGAGAATGCGTACCCGCCGCCCGTTACCACGAGGATGACTCCGACGTTCACGGCGAGCCACCCCAGCAGCAGGAGGGTGCGTCCGGTCCGCCGAGGAGCCTTCCCGTGGTAGCCGGAACCGACCCGACGGGTCCGATACCCCGCCGTACTATTGCGAATCGGTCGTACCCGTCCCTTCGAGAGCGATTCGAACGGCGCCGACCGCCTCCGCGGCCGATACGGCCAAGCTGTCGGCGCCCGGGAAGTCGCCCTCGAACAGCGCGTCGTCGGCCCGATGAAGCAGCTGCTCCGCCGCATCGAGGTCGGTACCGAAGGCGATGAGATCCGCCGCCACGCCCTTGGCGATCTCACCCCTCGCGTCCGCCAGGATCGCGCGAACTTCGGTCAGGTTCCCACGCACCGCCTCGATCGTGGTGATCGCGACCCGCTCCGGGGAGGACATCTCGGCAGCCGTCCCGTCGACCCCGACCGCCACCTCATCGGAGAGCTCTCGGCGATCCGGATCGCTGAAAGCGCAACCCGCGGTCACGCCCGCGCCCATCGCGAGAGTGAGGGCCATGCCCTTGAGGCTCTTGATCTTGGAATCCATTACCGCTCCTCCTGGTGGGGTGCGCCCCGGGGATGAGCCGACGCGACGAGTCGATCGGTCGCCGGCCCTCCGTGCGCGATTCCCGCTCGCGAAGGCCGTGTGTCGTCGCAAGCTCCATGCGCTTTGGGGCCGGCCGGGGGTGGGCGGGCCTAACCGGACGTCGAGCGGTCAGTTGCGCGGTTTCCCACGGTCGTCGCCGGCGCCTGTGGGCGGCCCGAAACGGTGCGGACGGACCACACATTCGCGCCGTCGAGTGGCGTCGGTCGCTAGGACCCGGCGTACGACTTCTCTTCGACGATCTCGGAGCCGTAGACCACGCTGAGCGCGCGCTTCAAGGCGTGGCGCTCGTCGTTGAGCCGATAGACGCTCCGCGCGGCCCGCACGAAGGCGGCCCCGAAGTCCGAGGCGGCCTCGAGCTCGCGGATCTCATCTTCGACTTCCCACAGGCTCGTGTTCACCTCGGTCAGTCGCCTCTCCAGCTCCTCGGACTCGGAGGTGGCGCGGAGGTCGCGCTCCACGATCCTCTCGAGCTGCTCGAGCTCCTCGCGCACGTTGACGAGCTTCTCCGGGTCGGAGATCCGCTCGGACTTGATGCGAAGGATCGAGATCCGATCGAACAGCTCGCCGACCGACACGGGGATCGAGATGCGCAACAGACGGACTCCTGTCAGAGATGGGCGCGTTTCGACCCGAAACTCCGATGCATTCCAGTGGCCCGCCACTCCGCGTAGCTTGCCGCCGCCGCGAACTTCGCCCAGGGGTGCACGGGGAAACCATGAAGATCGGATTGGTCGGCTTTGCCGGCTCCGGGAAGACGACGGTGTTCAACGCCATGACCGGGCTCGACGTGCCGGTCGGCTTCGGCGGTGAGCTTCGGCTCGGGACCGTGAAGGTACCCGACGCGCGGATCGACCATCTGAGCGGTGTGTTCGCGCCCAGGAAGACGACGTACGCGGAGATGCGGTTCTGCGACATCCCCGGGGAGCACGGGGCCGACAAGAAGGGTCTCTCCCCGCGCGCGCTCCAGCAGATCCGCGACCAGGAGGCGCTGTGCTTGGTTCTGCGCGATTTCGAGAACCCGGCGCTGGCGGAGTCCGCCGATCCCGCGGGCGATCTGGACGCGTTCGCCGCGGAGTGCGCGTTCGCCGATCTCGAGATCGTCGAGCGGCGTCTGGATCGCGCGCGGAAAGAAGGAGCCGATCCCGTCGAGATCACGGCGTTCGAGAAGGCGCTGGTCGCCCTCGAGTCCGAGCGCCCGCTCCGCCTGTTGACCGAGGACGAGCTGGATCGCGGCTTCTTCAAGGGGTACGGCCTCCTCACCGATCGACCCTTGCTCGTCGTGCTCAACCGCGCCGAGGAACGCGCGGCGGATGGCGTTCCCGAGACGATGGCCGAGCGACTGACTCGTCAGGGGGCCGGCGGTTTGGCCTTGTCCGCCCGGGTCGAGTCCGAGATCGCGGATCTCGAGCCCGAGGACCAGGCGGCGTTTCTCGACGACCTCGGGATCGAGGAGTCGGCCCTCGCTCGCTTCATCCGGGCGGCGTACGCGCTCCTGGACTTGATCTCGTTCTTCACCGTGGGACCCGACGAGGTGCGGGCCTGGACGATCCGGCGCGGCACCCGGGCGCGCGCCGCCGCCGGTCGCATCCACACGGATCTCGAGCGGGGCTTCATCCGGGCCGAGGTCATTCCGTACGCGACGTTCGTCGCGCACGGCTCCGAGACCGCGGTGAAGGAGGCGGGACTACTTCAGGTCGAAGGCAAGGACTACGTGGTCTCGGACGGCGACATCCTCCACGTACGGTTCAACGTCTAGCCATCTCGAACGTCCAACGACGTCTCGACGCGCGCCGCCCCGCCGAACGCGTGCCCGGCCGAAACGTCGGCCGGAAGTCCCTTCGAGTCGTCATGGCGTGACCCCCTTCGTGATCCGTAACGTAGCCGAGCCCGAGGAGAGCGAGCGAGACCGGAAGAGAAAGGGACATGGCGATGAGTTCGAGTCACCCACCGAAGCCCGGACGATTCCCCGTCTCCACCAGGACGCGGACGACCCTCGGTCCGGCCGCACGCACCCGTGCGATCGCCGTCGCATGCGCCCTCGCTCTCGCGAGCTGTGCGGAGGAAGCGTCGGACTCCGGAGGAGGCGAGGAGGATGTGGAGGACGCGACCCGCGTCGAGAGCCCCGACGCGAGGATCGTCGCGCTGCTTCGGGACGGACAGCCGGTGTTCGGCATCTTCTCCGGTGACCACACGCCGGAGTCCGGCGCCGCGATGGCGGAGGTTCGCGAGACGGACTTCGTGTTCTACTCGCTCGAATCCGGACCCTTCGACCTGCCTGCGATGGGTGCGTATGCCGACGCGATGACGGAGGCCGCGGGCGATCGAGGAGCACGACCGTTGATGCTCCGCATCCCGCCGATCCGCGACGGCGAGGGAGAGGCTCGCTCGCGAACGGCCGACGCGCTCGCGGCGGGCGTCGCCGGGATCGTCTTCCCGCACGTCGAGTCCGCCACCGACGCCGCCGTGGCCGTGAGCGCGATCGGCGCGAGCGGCTGGCCGACCCGTCCCGACGGGGCCCACGTCAACATGTTGATCGTCGAGGACCGGATCGGCGTGGAGAACGTCGGCGCCATCGCCGGGACCGAGGGCGTGAGCGTCGTGTTCGCGGGCCCCGGAGACCTACGACGGGCCTACGACGGCGACATGGAAGCCGTCGAAGCGGCGATTCAAACCGTCCTCGCCGCGTGTACGGAAGCGGATGTGCCCTGCGGAATCACCGCGGGCGTCGACGACATCGCCGAGCGGCTCGGGCAGGGCTTCCGCGTGATCATCGTCACGCAGCCGGAGGCGCTGAGCGCGGGTCGCGCCGCCGCGGGTCGGACCGACCTCGATTAGGGCATGGAGCTCCTCCTCGTCTCCGACCTCCACCGCGACCTCGACGCCGCGAGATCGATCGTCGAGCGCGCGGCAGGCGTCGACGTCGTGGTCGGCGCGGGTGATTTCGCGGTGATGCGTCGGGGTTTGCAGGAGGTCATCGATGTGCTGTCGGACATCGACCGCCCGACGGTGCTGGTCGCGGGCAACGGGGAGTCTCCCGAGGAGCTTCGCGACGCGACGCGCGGTTGGTCCGGCGCGCATGTGCTCCACGGTGAGGCGATCGAGATCGACGGCGTCGCGTTCTTCGGGCTCGGGGGCGCGGTCCCCGTCACGCCGTTCGGCGACTGGAGCTACGACCTGACCGAGTCGGCCGCGGGCGCGCTACTCGAGGCTTGTCCCGAGGACGCCGTGCTCGTCTCGCATTCGCCGCCGCGCGGCCATGTCGACCGAGACGGATCGGGCACGAGCCACGGGAGCACCGCGCTCCTCGAGACGATCCGCACGCGCCACCCTCGCCTCGTCGTTTGCGGACACATCCACGCTTCCTGGGAGGAGCGCTCGATCGACGGCGACACTCCGATCGTGAACGCCGGTCCCGCCGGTGTCGCCTGGTCTCTGGAGGAAACATGAACACACGTCTTCACGCGGCCCGTGGCCTTGGGGTGGCGGCGATCGCGCTCTTCTGGCCGATGGTCGTTTTGGGGCAGACGAGTGGCGAAGAGACGCCGGCCGCGGCGCAGGAGCCGGGGCGGTGGTCGAGCCGGCACTCGATCATCGTGGATGGCGCGACCATCGCCTACGAGGCCGTGGTCGGGAGCATCACCCTCACGGACGACGATGAGAACGCGGCCGGCGAGTTGTTCTATACGGCCTACTTCCGTACGAACGGCCGACCCACGGCCGACCGACCGCTCGTCTTCGCGTACAACGGTGGACCGGGCTCCGCCTCGTTTTGGCTTCACATGGGGATCATGGGACCCCGCCGCGTCGTCACGCCGAACGTCGGGCAGCAGGCGCCGCCTCCGTATCCCTTGGTCGACAACCCGTTCACGGTGCTCGACAAGGCGGACATCGTGATGGTCGACCCCATCGGTACGGGGTTCAGCCGACCGGTCGGCGATGCCGAGGGGACCGACTTCTGGGGGCTCGATGAAGATGCCGCCTCGCTGACGCAGTTCATCCGACGTTTCCTGAGCGAGAACCAACGATGGAACTCGCCCCGTTATCTCCTCGGCGAGAGCTACGGCACGACGCGGTCCGCCGTGCTCGCGCTCCACCTTCAGCGCGCGAACATCGACCTGAACGGCATCGTGCTCGTTTCGGCGGTCCTGGATTTCAACACGATCCTCTTCCCCGATGGCGCCGATCTTCCATACATCGTGAACCTGCCCTCCTACGCCATCACATCCGCGTACCACGACGTGCTACCGGGTGGTCGGCCCGCCGACCTGGAAGCGTTCATGGCGGAGGTCGAGACGTGGGCGCTCACCGACTACGCGACGGCGTTGCTCGCGGGCGGCGCGATCGACCCCGCGCGTCGCCAGCGGATTCTCGAAGACATGCACCGTTATACGGGGCTCGATCGGGACTTCATCGATCGGGCGGATCTTCGGGTCACGGCGCCGGAGTACGAGAAGGAGATTCTCCGTGACCGGGGGCTCACCCTGGGCCGGCTCGACGCGCGGTTCAGTGGGCCCACCGGTGATCTCCTCGATACGACGCCCGGCCACGACGCCCAGTCCACCGCGATCAGCTCCGCGTACACATCGGTCTTCAACGCGTACGTGCGGCAGGAGCTCGGATACGACGGTGGGCGCGAGTACGTGCCCAGCGGGATGGCGCGGCCTTGGAACTGGGACCGCGGAAACAACGTCGGGTTCGGGCTGCCCGGGATCCCGAACGTCGCCCCGGACCTGGCGGCCGCGCTTCGACGAAACCCGAGGCTCGAGGTGTTGCTGATCAACGGTCTCTACGACCTGGCGACGCCGTACTTCGCGGCGTCGTGGACGATGGACCACATGGGACTGCCGCCGGATCTGCGAGACAACATCGAGCGGGCGGACTTCGCCGCCGGTCACATGATGTACGTGGAAGAGAGCTTGTTGCCGCAGTGGCGTGAGACGCTGGCCGGCTTCATCGATCGGACGTCCGGCGTTTCCATGGTCCCCTGATCGTCGCTCCGAGCGGCCGCCCGGCGATCACGGAAGAGTCGCCGGAGCTCGAGGTCACCAGATCGTCTGGTACCGCTCGGGCGCGAGATCCCACTCCGAGCCGTACACGTGGAGTCGCATCGTCGGCCCCGACGCGGTTACCAGCGGGCCTCCCGCGTGCGTCCAGGCGAGGATGCTTCCGCGGAGGTTGAGCACACGACGGCCGGCGACCGCCTGTCGTTCCGCGTACTCGGAGCTCCGGTGCCCGATCGTACAGTACGCGACGGCCGTGACGTCCGCGTAGCGGGCGACGTTCGACTCGTATTCCTCCGCCGTGATCGCGCCCGGGATCGCGGACACCGCGCGCTCGTCCTCGGGGCGGACATCGATCAACACGACATCGTCCGACTCGAGCAGTCGACCCACCTCCTCGACGTCGATGGTCTCGACGGTCGGGAACCGCTCGACCAGATCGTCCGCCATCGTCCGAACGCGGGCGAGCTTCTCGGCGTCCGTGAGCGGCACGTCGGTCGCGCAGGCGGCGAGCGCGGAGAGCATCAAGCCGATCGACAGGCGCGACCCGGCCGAGGTCATACCGTCGCTCCGCGGGCCGCCATCACCCCCTCGGCGAGCGCGTCGACGAGCCGGGGGACCTGCGCGACGGGCGTCGCGCACAGGGCCGCTCGAACGGCGCCTTCCATGGGCACCACGTACACGCCCGTCTCCCGCATAGCCGCGGCCGTCGCCTCCCCGTCATCGGTGAACACCGCGACGAAGAACCCGCCTTCGTAGCGCGGATACTCGAGACCGGCGTCGGCCGCCAGCTCGTTGAACACGCCCACGCGTTGGTCCAACAGCTCGATCATCCGAGCGCGATCCCGCACCGAGCGCTCGCGGAGCTCCGGATCGGTGAGCAGCTCCGCGGTCGTCAGGAGCCCCAGGTGGTTGCAGTTCGACCAGGTCGCTCGACACGAGAAGCTGAGCGCGCTCGCGATTCGCTCGCGCTCCGAGCGATCGGCGTGGAGCGCCACGAGCGCCCCTACGCGGGCGCCGTACTGGGCGTACGACTTCGACACCGTCCAGCCGACGAGCACCGTCGCCGTCTCGAGCATCGTCGGCACGTGATCGACCCAGCGGTTCGACTCCTCGTCCCCGAACTTCGCGTATGCGTGATCGAGCAGAAACGCGACGGGTCCCCGCTTCCCGGCGTCGCGCACGATGTCGGCGACGGCGGCCCACTCGGCATCGTCGAGCGAGTAGCCGGTCGGGTTGTTGCACGGAAAGTTGAACAACACGAGCGCGCGACCTTGACCATCGAGCTGACCGCCGAGCGCGTCGGCGAACGCGTCGAGATCGAGACGCGTCTCGGCATCGAACATGTTGAACGTCTCGACCGCTCGACGGGCGTGGGTCGAGATCGTGTCGTACGGACCCCAGAAGTAGCTCGGCGTCAGCGCGGCCTGACCCGGTTCCAGGAAGTTGAGCACGGCGTGGTGGATCGCGCCGGTGCTGCCCGGCGTCGCCACGGCCACCGCATCTCCGGCGAAGCTCGTCCCCCCGTAGAGGTCGTCGATCACGGCGCGGACGTACGCCGGGTCGCCCGCGATGGGCGCGTATCCCGCCGCGGCTTCACGAGGAACCCGGTCTATCGCCTCGGACACCGAAGGCATGACGGCGAGACGCCCGTCGTCGTCCATCAGCGCGCCCAACGTGCTGTTGAGGATCGCCTCACCCGACTGGATCCGACGTACCGCCTCACCGTGGAGCGCGAAGATGGGGTCGTTCCCCTCCCGCTCCGCGGCTTCGGGGATCAGGCAGCTCTGCGCTCGATCGCTCGTAGTCAAAGGCTTCGCCTCGTCTCGTCGGGAACCGCGCGCGATTCACAATCGCTCGGGCAACCCGCAGTATAAGGCTCCGGCCCACGCGCTCGGGAGTGGAGCCCCGCCCGTCGTCACCCGATCGAACCCCTGGAGGAACGCGTGAAGCCCGACAACTGGACTCGACGTGACATGGTCCGCACCACGGCGGCATCGGGCGTCGGCCTGATGTTTCCGGCGGTGCTGCGACGCCGACATCGGTTGTTCGCGACATCGACGCGAGAGTACTCGCAGCGTTGTATCGACCTCGTCACCGGCTCGCTCGTGATCGACATGCTCGCCCTGCTCACGATCAACGGCGAAACGCGCGATCGGTGGGGTCCGAGTCTCGATGGATTCAACGCGGCGGACCTGGAGGAGTTTCGCGGATCCGAGATCGATGTGTTCCATATCGCCGCCGGTGTCGGTGGACGAAGCGCGGAGGCGGCGCACGCGAACGTCCTCGCGTACATCGGCGCTTATCACTCCGCGATCGCGAATCGACCCGATGTGTTCGTGCGTATCGACTCGGCGGAGGATCTCGATCGTGTCCACGGCTCGGAGCGGATCGGCATTCTGATCGGCATCCAGAACGCGACCCACTTCCGCACGCCGGCGGACGTCTCGCTATTCCACGGGCTGGGTCAGCGCGTCTCGCAGCTCACCTACAACTCCAGGAACGCGATCGGCAACGGAGCGACCGAGCGGGTCGATGGAGGGATCAGCGATTTCGGCGTGTCGATCGTGGAGGCGATGAACGAAGTCGGGATGGCGGTGGACGTCTCGCATTGCGGGGACCGCACGACGCTCGATGCATGTGCCGTGTCTCGGCAACCGGTGCTGTTCACGCACTCGAACGTGCGATCGCTGGCGGGCGGGCACCCCCGGACGAAGACGGACGAGGCGATCCGCGCGATGGCGCGCACGGGCGGGATCATGGGAATCACCGGCGTCCGCATGTTCGTGAAACCGGACGAGCCCACCACGATCGAGCACTTCCTCGATCACTACGATCACGTGCGCGACCTGATCGGGGTCGAGCACCTGGGCATCGGATCCGACATCGATCTCCACGGCTACGACGACTTGCCCGCCGAGCAGAGCGAGCGGCTGCGGGCCGGGTACAAGGACAGCTACGCGTTTCGTGACAAAATCGACATCGAAGGCATCGACCACCCGAAGCGGTGCTTCGACCTCACGGAGGGATTGATCCGACGCGGCTACACGGACGACCACATCCGCGGGATCCTGGGTGGCAACTTCGCCCGGGTGCTCAAGGAGATCTGGGACGCGTGAAACCGACGAACGGCCGCGAACCCGGGCCGCGCATTCGTGGCGGGCGAGGCGGGCCTGCCGGGCGACCCCTCTGGCGCGCGACGCCCCGCGGAATCACCGTGCCGTACACAGCTACCACATGCGAAAGGACGCTTGCATGCGGCGATTCGTTATGGCGGGCGCCATCGCCGGTGCCCTGGCGGCCGGGTCCGCGGCGCCGGCGGCCGGACAGGACTCCGGCTTGCTAGCCGTAGGACAGCCGGCGCCGGATTTCGCGCTCCCCGGGGCCACCCGGTACGGGGCGCTCCAGGACGCGATCCGGCTCAGCGACTACGAGGGCGAGACCGTCGTCCTCGCGTTCTTCTTCCGCGTCAGGACGCCTGGCTGAACGGTCCAGATGAGAGCGTACCGTGATCAGTACGCAAGCTTGTTCAACGAGGGCCGCAACGTCGTCCTCATCGGCATCTCGAACGACTCGGTCGAAGAGCTCGCCTCGTGGCTGAAGGACGACGACTTCCCCTTCCTGTTCGCGAGCGATGCCGACAACGACGGGGCGACGTACGCGGCGTTCGGCGGAGGACTGAGAGACAACGACATGGTGGACAGCAGGGCGGTGATCGTGGTCGGACCCGATCAGACGATCGCCGGCGTGATCCCGCAGTTCAACCAGGTCGATCCGGCCGCGTACGACGAGCTGGCCGCGATCATCGACGATGTGACGCCGGAGCCCGTCGACCCCTAGACCGCCCCTCTATGGCGAGCACTCCGGCGCGACGGCCCCGACCGCGGACACGAGATCCTGGTCGGGGCCGACGCCGGTATACGTGATCGTGCCGACTTCGTCGAGGATGACGACGATGGATGTCGTCGTCGCTTCGTAGGCGCGCACCGCGTCTCCCGCGGCGTCCCATAGAAACGGGTAGCCGGCGCCGTGCGCCTCGGCGTGTCGTCTCACGCGACGGAGCGACTGGGCGACGGCGACCGCGACCGCGACCACGCTCACCTGCTCGCCGCAGCTTTCCTGGATCTGATCGATCTGCGGCTGGAGCGCTTCGCACTGCTCGCACCAGGAGGCCCAGAACTCGATGAGCGTAGGGCGATCCGTCGCGTAGTCGAGCAGCCCCACGTCGTTGCCCTCGAGATCCTGGACCGCCGCGTCCGGGCCGGGCGTCCCGATCGGAAGGCTGACCTGTCCCACACCGGTCTGTCCCCGCAGCGGCAGCCCGGCCGCGAGAAGGATGAACAGCGAGGCCACGGTGGCTCGCCACGGACGTCGGTCGATCAAAGGAAGTACCCCGCGCGCATGAGGTAGAACTCGGCCATCCCGATCATGATGAGCGCGGCGAGCCGTTTCATCCAGATCATCCAGGTGCCCGATTTCGGGAGCACGGCCAACGCGCCCGAGAACAATCCGACCACGATCAGCAGCGCGGTCATCCCGAGCGAGAACGCGAACAGATACACGAATCCCATGAGGCCGGCCTGCGTCGCGGCCACCCAGGTGAGGACGACGGCGAACGCGGGGGCGCCGCACGGAGCGGTGACGATGCCCGACGTCGCGCCGAGCACGAATACGGCCTTGTAGGAACCACCCTCCCGGTCGCTCGCCCAGGCCAACAGCCGCTTCGGGATCGGGACCGGGAAGACATCGAGCATGAAGAGCGAGAAGAAGAGCAGCAGGTTGCCGATCGCGAACAGCGCCCACGGGCTCGCGCCGATCGACCCGAACACGGAGCCGGACAGCCCGGCGATCATGCCGAGGAGGGCGTAGAACAACGCCAGACCCATCGCGTACGTCAGCGTCAGGCCCACGACGCGACCCCGGGTCTGCTTTTCTCCGGCCGTGCCCGATATCACCGATACCGTGATCGGGATCATCGGGTAGATGCACGGGTTCGTGCTGGTGAGGACACCCGCCCCGAAGAGCGCCCCGATGGCGAGGAGCGGGTTGTCCGACAACGCCGAAGCGAGCCCTCCGCTCGGCTCTACCTGGAGCGCGACGAGGAGGCTCGTCGTCATCGCGGCCAGCGTCACCGGCGAAACACGACGACCCCGTCCTTGATGACGAGATCGATCTCCCGAAGCTCGGCGATGTCCGCGAGCGGATCGCCATCCACGAGGATGAGGTGGGCGCGCTTCCCTACTTCGACCGTGCCGAACTCCGCATCCCGACCCAGCCACCGCGCGCCGTTGATCGTGGCCGCGCGCAAGATGTCGGCGTTCGCGACCCCCGCCTCGGCGTAGGCCTCGAGCTCGTCGAACAACGACACGTTGTCGGTGCCGGCCAGGAGCGGCACACCGGCCTCGACCGCGAGACGGACGAACGTCTTCATCCGCTCGAAGCTCTGGGCGGCGGTCCCGAACTGCTCGAGCGAGAACCGGGTCCGGTTGCGGCTCTCGCGGCCCGGCGCCGTGGCTCGGTCCTCGATGCCCTGGATGAACAGCGTCGGGTCGAGCGCGGTCCGGGTCTCGGCCATCCGGGCGAGGAGCGCGCGGACCCGAGGGCTCTCGGGGTCGATCTCGCGCCAATCGGCTTGCATCCGACCGATCGGGTTCCGACCGCCGTCGAGCGACTCGTCGCGTCCGTCGACCTGGATCGCCGGGTCGAGGAAGTCGCGCCACACCCGGATGTGGTTGAACCCGTCGATCCCCGCGTCGATCGCCTCCTCCCAGCTCGCGCGGACCCCGATGTGCCCGGTGACCGGGAGCCCCTGAACGCGCGCCTCGGCGATCACGGCCTCCATCACGTCGCGGTCGAGCTGGAAGTACACCTTGAGCAGGTCCACGCCCTGCGCCTTGAACGCGCGGACGAGCGGCGCGGCCGCCGCGGGGTCCTCGATGCTCACGTCGACCAGCGGGTGGTATCCGCCGGGTCCGTCGATCAGAGGACCGGCGGTGAAGATCTCGGGCCCCGAGGCGATCCCGAGCCGGATGGCGTCCTTGTAGTCCATGGCGTCGGAGATCTGGCTTCCGGGATCGCGGATCGTGGTGATCCCGGCCGCGAGCAAGTCCGCGCCGGCGTGCGGCGACCAGTAGTGGTAGTGGTTGTCCAGCAGACCCGGGAGCAGGGTCCGCCCGGCGCCATCGATCGTGACTACCGTATCGGTCGCGGGCGGCGCCACGTCCGGCCCGATCTCGGCGATCCGACCGTCGCGCACCCAGACGGACGCGGCCTCCACGACTTCGTCACTCGTCGCGTCGAACAACCGCACGTTCGTGATGAGCAGGTCGTCGACCGGCACGCTCGGGAGCCGGAAACGAGCCTCGAACGGGATCGGCGTCGTAGCTCCGGTCTCCGTGTCGAGCCGCATGAGGCGACGCCCACCGGCTACGTACAGGGCACCATCGGGACCGTACGCCAGCTGCTTCTGATCGAACGGGCTCGTATGGGGCCGGCGCTCCGAACCGTCCGAGTCCGTCACGACGACGTGATCCACGCCGTCGTGTGTCTCGACGTGGGCGCGCGCGTCACCGCTCGGACTCAAGGCCACGCTCATCTCGCGAGCGGGCGTCGACGTGAGACGCGTCGCCGTCCCGTTCTCGAGATCGAGCTCGTACAGATCCGCGCCGCCGTAGCGACCGGACTCGAGCACCGCGCGTCGGCCGTCGGGCGTGATCGCGAACGACCACTCGTGCCAGTTCTGCGTGAACGTCAGCTGCTCGAGACCATCCCCATCGAGTCCGATCCGCCACAAGTGCGCGTCGTACTGCGAGAGGTCGTTGATGAAATAGATCCGACCGCCGGACGGGTCGAACGCGATCTGACCGATGGCGGCGGGTCCGCGGTGCAGGTAGCGACTCGCCCCCGTCGCGAGATTCCGGATGATCAGGTCCGTGCCCGATGCTCCTCGGCCCGCATAGGCGAGGAAACGGCCGTCGGGCGACCAGGCGGGCCGCGTGTCCCAGCCCGGTCCCCACGTGATCTGCGTCGCCTCGCCGCCCGTCGAGGGGATCGTCCAGATCTTGCCCAGGATCGAGAGCGCGATCTTCGATCCGTCCGGCGATACGGCCGGGTCGCGCGCGCCGATATCCACCGTGACCGCTCGCGTCGCCTGGGCCGACAACCCCTCCACGAACGTCGCGCTCGGGCCGAGCTGCGACATCAAGACGATAAGTGCTGCGCCGGGCGCGGCTCTGAGCCTCATCGGGCCTCCGGGGTGGCTGGGTCCTCGCGGTTGATCGCGCGCCGTCGGGTCGCTCCTTTGACGGCCCGTCAGAAAACTACACAGCGGCGAGGGGGTGCAAGCCCCGCATGTGGATTCTCTATCAAATCGCGATGGGGATCGCCCTCGTGGTCGCGGGCCCGTTTCTTCTCATCGCGCGTGGAACCCACTATCTGCGGAGCGTCCGCGGGCGGCTCGGCCGGGGGCCCGAGACGAAGGCGGCCGGGGCACTCTGGATTCACGGCGTGTCGGTGGGGGAGATCGCCATCGCCGCGACGCTGGCCCGGGCGTTACCGGACGACCTGCCCCTGGTGGTCACCTCGATCACGCCGACGGGGCAGGACCTCGCTCGGCGCACGCTCTCCGACCGAGCGACCGTCTCGTACTTCCCCTACGAGCTGGGGTTCGCAGTCCGCCGGTTCTTTCGACGACATCGGCCGGCCGCGCTCGTGCTTGCCGAGGGAGATCTGTGGCCGCTCGTCCTCCGGCACGCGCGCCGCGCCCGGATCCCCGTCGTGGTCGTGAACGGTCGCGTGAGCGACACGAGCTATCGCCGCATGGCGCGGCTCCGACCGTTGCTCGGACCCTTGCTCGACCCGGTCGACCGCTTCGGCGTCCAGACGAACGAGGATCGACGTCGCTTGATCGATCTCGGGGTCCCCGCGGAGAAGGTCAGACGGACCGGGAACCTCAAGTTCGAGTCCGCCGAGCCCGCGCTCGGCCCCGAGCTCCGGAGCCGGATCGAAGCCTTCGCCGCGGGTCGCGCGATCTTGCTCGCCGGATCGACGATGGACGCCGAGGAAACCTGTGTCCTCGACGCGTTCTCCGAGCTTCCGGAAGAGGGGCGCCCGTTGCTGGTGATCGCGCCGCGTCACCCCGAGCGGTTCGACGACGTGGCGCGTCTGGTCGGTGAGCGTGGTCTCACGCTCGAGCGAAGGAGCGCGCAGGCGACCGCGGATCGCGTCGATGTCGTTCTGTTGGACACGCTGGGCGAGCTCGCCGGTCTCTATGGGATCGCGACGATCGCGTTCATTGGAGGCACGCTCGTGCCGACGGGCGGGCACAACCCGCTCGAGCCCGCGCGGTTCGGGGTGCCCGTCACGGCCGGTCCGTCGATGGAGAACTTTCGCGAGATCGCCGAGACCTTCGACCGCGAGGACGCCTGGCGCCGGGGTCATGACCCCCGGGCGCTCGCGGCGATCTGGTCCGGGTGGCTGCAACACCCCGAGGAAGCGCGGCGCGTAGGTGAAGCGGGGCGCCGCCTCGTCGATCGCAACGGTGGGGCGTTGGCCCGAACGCTGGAGATGCTCGAGCCGACGATCCGCGCGGCCCGGTCGAGCTCCGGTTAATTCGGCAGCGCTCCGTTCCGCTCCATGTAGATGCGCTCGATCGCGCGTGGCGCCTGGCTCTCGTACAGCGACCAAGCCGACAGCTCGCCGAAGTCCGCCGTTTGGATCGCCTCGGCCAAGTCGGCCCCGTCGGCGTGGAGACGGCTCGCCTCATCGATCACGCGCTCGAGAGCGTCGCGGTATGTCTCGAGGCCGGCGCGCAGCGCGTCGGGTGGCTCGAGCACCCCATGTCCGGGGACATAGACGTCGACATCCATCGCGAGCGCCCGATCGAGCATGGCGAGCCACTCCGTGGGGAACGCGGACCGCATCGCCGGGAAGATCCCTTTGAGATACGTCTCGCTCATGAAGAGGACTCGCCCCTCCGGTACGTGCACGACGAGGTCACCGCCCGTATGCGCGCGCCCGAGGTGCAAGAGCCGGATCTCGCGTCCGCCGACGTCGAGCGTCCGGTCCTCCGATACGATCTCGGTCGCGAGCACGACCGGGGGCGCGTCGGCCGGTCGGTTCGGGTTCGCGGCGGTCGTCTCCAGGTACGCGGCCGACGAGGGGTGCGCGTAGAACGTCGCGTCCGCCGGGAACGCCGAGTTCCCCCCGGTGTGATCGCCGTGATCGGAGGCGATCACCACGTGCCGGATCGGCTGTTCCGTGATCCCACGGACGGTCTCCACCAGACGCCCCGTCTCCTCGGGGCTCTCCTGTCCGTCGGCGACCAGCACGCCGTCGGGCGTGACGACGACGAGGCTGACGGTGGTGATCGTCTCGCCGAGCGTGACGTGGATCTGCTCGTAGGCGTAGACGTCGCGGGCCACCTCGACGACACGGGGGTAGTCCGCGTCACTCAAGCCGAAGTCGTACGGACTGCCGGTCACGGCCGTGGCTACCGACGCGGCAGGCGATGCGTCGGGCGACGCTTCGGAGGGCTCGCCGGACTCCGTCTCGCCCACCGGCCCGCAACCGGCCGCGACGAGTCCGGCGAGCAGCAGACGCCCCGCGGGTGGCGTTTCGAGTCGATGTCTCACCATTCGCCTCCGTCTTGCTTACCTTGGCTGGGTCGGTACACAGTCTATCGTCGGGCTCCAAGGAGGCCACATGCGGTACGCCACTCGTACGATCGCGCTGTCGATCGCCGGTTCCTTGCTCTCGCTCGCTCCGGCGGCCTCGGCCGCGCAGCAGAACATGACGCCCGAGGAGCGCGCCCGGATGCTCGAGGAGCGGGAGCGGCGCGTCCAGGAAGAGCTCGTATCCGAACGACCGATCGAGGCGCTCAACTCGGTGTGGATCGAGGAGCTGACGTGGATGGAGGTCCGCGATGCGCTCGCCGCCGGCAAGACCACGGCGATCATCACCACCGGCGGGATCGAGCAGAACGGACCGTACCTCGCCACCGGCAAGCACAACTATGTGCTCCAGGGCGCGTGCGAAGGTGTCGCGCGCGAGCTCGGCAACGCGTTGTGTGCGCCGATCATCAAGCTCGTCCCCGAAGGCGATATCGACGAGCCCTCCGGACACATGCGGTATCCGGGGACGATCAGCCTCCGCCAGGAGACGTACGAGGCCGTCTTGGAGGACGTCGCCTCGAGTCTCGAGGCCCACGGGTTCGAGCACATCGTCCTCTTCGGCGACAGCGGTGGGAACCAGTCCGGGATGGAGGCCGTGGCGGCGCGACTCAACGAGCGCTGGTACGACGCGCATGCCCACTTCATCCCCGAGTTCTATCGATACCGCGAGGTGCACGAGTGGATGAACACCGAGCTCGGGATCGAAGAGACGACGAACGACGGGATCCACGATGACTTCGTGATCACGTCGATCATGATGGTGACGGATCCGGAGACCGTGCGGTACGAGCAGCGCGTCGCGGCGGGTAAAGCCACGATCAACGGCGTGTCGATCGCCGACCTCGACGCGACGGTCGCGACGGGCAAGAAGCTGCTGTGGTACCGCGTCGACCAAACGGTCAAAGCGATCCAAGCCTCCATCGCCGCGACGGCCGACGACCAGGATCGTTAGCGGCTCCGGTCGACGCCCTCGAGCCCCGAGGGACGCCGCCACGTTGCGTCCCTCGGTCGTTTCTTCGAGATTTGACGGGTTGGACCGGATTCGCGGCCTTCGACCACCCCGTATCCGAAGGTCGTAAGCTCTGTAGTCCTGGAGGGTTGATGCCGAGACGCCCTGTCTTGACGGTGCTCGTTCTCGGTTCGCTGTGCGCCGGCGTCGCTCCGCTCGACGCCCAGGTGCTTCCGCTCGGAACGCGCTCCGGCAGCGGCCAGACCGTCACCCCCGCCTACGAGGGTTGGTATCCCAACGAGGACGGCACGATCTCGGTCTCGTTCGGATACATGAACCGCAACTTCGACGAAGTCGTCGAGATCCCGCTCGGGCCCGACAACATGATCGAGCCGGCCGAGTTTCAGGGCGCCCAACCGACCCTGTTCGCGCCGCGGCGCCACTTCGGCGTGTTCGTCGTCAAGGTTCCCGCGGACTTCGGCGAAGAGAAGGTCTACTGGACCCTCACGGTGCGGGGCGAGACGTTCAGCGTCCCGGGCCACCTCCACCGCGATTGGCAGATCGATGCCTTGAAGGGCGAGGCGGGCGGTGGCAACACGCCGCCCACGCTGAGGTTCGGCGACGGGGCGCCCGGAGCCGGGCCTGCCGGCGCATGGGGCGGTCCGCTCACGGCGACGGCGGGCGAGCCGTTCACCGTTACGGTGTGGGCCGAGGACGACGGCGTCGGACGGAGCAGCGTTCGGGCGAGTGGAGCGGACGCGGCCCCGGTGGATCTCACCTGGTTCAAGCATCAAGGACCGGGCGACGTCGAGTTCGGCGAGCGTACGGCGACGGTGCCGTCGAGTGGCGCCGAGATGACCACCCCGGTGATGTTCAGCGAGCCGGGTGACTACATACTTCGTGTCCGCGCCAACGACGCTTCGGGCGTCGCGACCGCCGGACACGCGCAATGCTGTTGGACGAACGGGTTCCTCGCCGTCACGGTGACGCCGTGACGCGTCGGGTCGAACCGACCCACGAGCACGAGACCCGAGCGGCGGCCAGGGCCGCGAGACAAACCGAGAGGAGCGCACCATGAGAGACGACACGCGGAAGCGCGCGACGCGTTGGATCGCGACCGCAGGCGCAGCGCTCGTCGCCACGACGGTCGCGGGCGCGACCGGACTCCAGGCGCAGGAGGGCGACGCCGCGGTCACGTTCAACCGCGACGTGATGCCGATCCTCCAGACCAACTGCCAGGAGTGTCACCAGGAGGGCTCGATCGCGCCCATGTCGCTCCTCACGTACCGCGACACGTACCGCTGGGCCTCGCGGATCCGCGAGAAGGTGACCGAGCGGGTGATGCCACCGTGGCACATCGATCGAACCGTCGGGATCCAGGAGTTCAAGAACGACCGCGGGCTGACCGACGAAGAGATCGAGACGATCGTCGCCTGGATCGACGGCGGTCGCGTCGAGGGCGCCCCGGCCGACCTCCCGCCGCCCGCGGAGTTCCCGGATCCGAACGCCTGGCGGCTGGCCGACGAGTACGGCGAGCCGGATCTCGTGGTCGCCTCCGAGCCCTACACGCTCGCGGCCGAGACGCAGGACAAGTGGTGGCGACCCGTGACGCCGACCGGTCTCACCGAGCCCCGCTGGGTCAAGGCGATCGAGATCAAGCCGGCCGGCAACGACGCGCGGACGATCACCCACCACGTACTCGCCTTCCTCGAGCAGGATGAGGAGGACAGTCCGATGGCCGCGAGCATCGTCCAGGCGAGCACGCGTGGCGGCGCCATGGGCGGCGGCGGGCTGTTCATGGAGTGGGCGGTCGGGAAGGAAGGCGAAGTCTTCCCGGACGGCGCGGGCAAGATCATGCTCCCGAACTCCCGGATCCGCTGGGAGGTCCACCTCCACGCCATGGGCAAAGAGGTGGTGGACAGCTACGTCGAGCTGGGCGTGTGGTTCTACCCGAAGGGTCAGGAGCCCGACAACCGGACGCGGCTCATGTTCTTCAACGCGACGGGCGCGACAGGTCTGGACATCCCGCCGAACCAGATCGCGGTGACCCAGGACCACCACGTGCTCCGCTGGCCGGCTCGACTCGAGAACTTCCAGCCGCACATGCACATGCGCGGCAAGGCGATGTCGCTCGAAGCAATCTATCCGGACGGTCGCAAAGAGCTGATCAGCCAGGTCGACAACTTCCAGTGGAATTGGCACGTCAACTACATCTACGAGGACGACGCCGCGCCGCTCCTCCCTGCGGGGACGACGCTGGTCATCACGGCGTGGCACGACAACACGGCCGAGAACCCCAACAACCCCGACCCCGAGCAGTGGGTCGACTGGGGGGATCGCACGGTCGATGAGATGGCGCACCTGTGGGTCGACGTGACCTATCTGGATCAAACCGAGTTCGAGGAGCTGGTGGCCGCGCGCGAGGCGGCGAGGGAGCTGGCGGAAGCGGAAGAGAGCTCATCGAGCTCGAACGACGAGAATCCCTAACGCCTCCGATGCGTCGACGCCGGCGCCTCGCCGGTGTCCGACGCCACGCCAGAACCTCGCGATATGGGCGGGCCGGTCGTGAAGACAGCCCGCCCATTCGCTTTCAAGGGGGCCGAGAATGCAGAAGTCGAAGGTTACCGCGGTGCTGTTCGTGGCGCTCGGCGCGCTGCTGACATCCGGGCTGGCACGGACGGGGGCGGCGGCCCCGACGGAGAACGCGGCGCCCGGCGTCGTCTTCGAGCTCGGTGGGACGTTCACGCAGGTGATGACGCACCCGTATTTCTTCAATGTGAGCTCGATCCGCGCGCCCGATAATCGCGTCTGGATGGACACGCGCCCGATTCGTACCGAGCTCTCGTTCAAGAACAGCGACGGGATCCTCAACCAGTTGAGGGAAGGCACGAGCGCGGTGCTGCGCGTGGACTGCGACAACCTGCGGGAGCGCGCCGAGACCCAGATCGAGGCGCGGGTAGGCGAAGAGCGTCGGTGGCACGAGGGCGCGGCGGTCTTCGCGAGCGTCGAGTCCTTCCGCGAGATCTGCCGGTGAGCTGCGCGAAGTGCATCGTGTTCACGTCGCCAGACTCCACCTAAGGCGTTGCGGCACCCCCCTCCTTCGTCCAGACAACGACGGCACCGCACCGCGTCGAATCGTAGTCCCGAAACTCCTCTGGCACGGCAACCGACAATGCTCGATAGATTTCGATGCCTTCCACGTCTGACGTACTAACGGCTCTGTCGACGCGTTCCCACAGTGCGCGTCGCGTCGGCGCCGCGATCCGCCGGCCGTTTAGATAGACGGAGGGTCGACAGCCACTATAGACGGTCCGGATGCGCGATGATAGAGCAATCCTGCCAACGGTGTGTTGCGCTCGCGCTCTACTTCTAACTTCATCAGGACCGAAGAAGTTCGCGTAGTCCTGACCGGTCGATTCGACCCACGCTCTGCGAGCGTAGAACCCCGCTCGTTGCAGACGCAGCGACCGTGGGATCGCGACGGCGAGCTCCTGAAGCTGAAGAGGCGCCCTTGGAAGCCGCAGGGTCATTTGAACTTCGACCTGGCCCGTTTCGAGTTCGACCGACTGTCGCATCGACTCGTACCCAAGCATATCCACCCGGACGACGGTGAATCCGCAATCGTCGAGGTCGAACGAAAATGCACCGTCTTTCGACGTGGCCTTCCCCACCACCAGCTCGCCATCGCCGCGCTCGACCCACACCGAAGCGCCACCGATGCCCCTCGTAGAAACCTCATCGACAACGACGCCGTACACTGCGCATCCACGGTCGTCCTGGGCCTCCAGCGAGCTCACTGCGAGACAGGCGAGCACGCATGCTGCAACGACGCCGGTCGTCTTCCCCCGGATCATCAATTAGCCGTACGCGCCGCGGGCTCAGAACGGCAAGGCAAGAGCGCCGATGGCGACTTCACCCGAAGACAGTTCCACAAACCCGTAGATCCGCGCCGGCGTGGCTGTCTGTGGCTCGAAGTTCGACGGGAGCGAGATCGTGGCGACAAGCGCGCCGCCAACGTCGTATACGTCCCACATCCGATAATCGGGAACCAAGCTCGGGACGTCATGCGTCAGATATGGAGAAACCTCAGACAGCTCGGTGCCAAGCGTACGCACCCACAACCATCCCTGCTCATCGAAGAACAGCCGATCAAAGTGCGGCAGCCGACGTGGCAACTCTTGGCGTCGAACAAGCACCTCTAGGGCCTCTCGACGTGGCGCACTTCGGACTCGCCGCAAATCCGGACTGCGGATCCCGTCTCCTACCGGCGCCGCTGTACGGTTGCGACACACCTTCCGGACCGGCACGCCATTGGTCGCCTCAATCGTGACGCAATAGTCCGTACCATTACCCACGGCCACCCGCCCGTCGCTTGCGATTGCCGAGATCACGCGTGGCCCGAATAGCTCCCTCGGTACGACGATCGGCCCTTCACCGATCCACCGCTCGCCGTCCCACGTCCGACGAACAGTCGCCGTGTCCGACACCCAATCCGTCCATACGAGAGCCGTGCGGGTCGGCCGCGAGCCGTCCGAAAAGACACCATCGCGCCAGAACGAAATCACTCCTCCGTCGACTGCAACGAACCCGCGCGCCGGCCCGCCGCGCTCCTTCGCGTTGAGCGGATTGGCGTACGAGCGGGGCGGGCGCATCGAAGCGAATCCGAGGTAGTCTCCGTTGCGCGTCATGAACGACAGCCGGTGGTTCACTGCATCGTGGACTGCGATGGTATCTTGCCCGAGGCGGCCAACCCAAACGATGTAAAGAAACTCACCGGGCCCCTCTCCGGCGCGTCCGACGGTTCGGAGGTGCTCGCCGTCATCGGCCAGCAAATGCACTCTGTCGCGATCCGCAACAACGATCCGCGTTCCAGCGTGCAGGAGGGCGACCGGATTCTCCAACTCCGGACTGCGCCAAAGCAGCTCCACCTCGTCCGCGGCGCGCGGCACCACCTCACCGTACGTCGTGACGATCGTCGTATCTCCCACTCGCGTGACTTCCGCCCGCGCAGCCGTCTTCCCTTCGCTCCTCTCGGCACCACAGGCAACCACGATTGCACTGGAGATCGCCGCGACGATCCGAGGCAGTTCGCTCAGCTTGCCGCTGTTGTCACCACAAGCGCTAGTCCGACCCGCGTACAACCTGCGGTCCCTCAACATCGTTCCGTGCTTCCACACGCGTCCTGCCTCCTTCCGCACGGCGTGCTGGACCGATTGCCTCAACCGCACCCGAGGCCGCCCGGGCCGGAGCGGCCGACTCGTCCCCGACCCAGGCTGAACCTGAGCCTCAGAGTCTGTTCATGCTACTGCAGACCGCTTTCCTTGCACGTTAGTTCCTGCTGGTCGCAATAGTCGCAGTCCAACAGCTTGCAGTGAGCGTTCGAACCGGCGTTGCACGAGTCATTGTGACATGGGAACACCGACGCCCGAGCCTGTTGAACAGTTAACCCCACGGCGCTGAAGGCTATTGCAATGAGCAGCGCGACTGCGACGCGCGACAACCACACCTTCACAGGTCCGCTAGTGATTTGCCTCATCGTACCGTCCTCCTTCGCTCGAGCCTCTCGGGGGGCTCGGGACACAGTGGTTGCGCGCGGAGGTGCCACACCGAGAACGCGCGACTGGGTAACCGACAACCGATCACCCACAACTAGTCAACCAAATCACCCAGTCTCTTCGACAGCGAGTGTGACATCTCCGAGAGACACGCCGAATGCCGATTCGATCTCCTGGCGCGCTTCGTCTCTCGTTATTCCCGGCCACACGGATCGCACCACACCGTTTTCGTCAGCCAGCACCAACAGGGGCGTCAGGCTGAGCTTGTAGTCAAGCGAGCTTTGTGGGTCGACCTTCGACACGACGGGGGCGTCCAGACCGAACGAATGCTGACGCGCGTATGCCTCGGACATCTCGTCGGAGAGGTTGGCGTACACGACGCGAAATCGGCTTCTGTCTACTCTGCCCTCCAACGCGTGCCAGTACGGCCAGTTGGCGTCGCACAGTGGACAAGTCGTTGAGAAGATGAAGAAGATTGTCTCCCTCGTGTCGGGATAGGTGATACTGATCGGGCGATTGTCGAGGCCGATGCCGTTGAGGTCCGGCAGGGTGGCGCCTACTTCGAGCACCATCGAGCGGGTGCGATTTTGCTGAAGGGCTTCAACACGGACGACCAGATCGACATTACGGCGGAGTAAGATTCCGTTTGCCACTACCAGCGCGACTGTCGCCAGCACGACGATCGGGAACATGCGATGCCGTTTCAGAGGAGGGTGAGACGGAGAGCCCGAGCCAGGGCTGCGCTGCGGAGAAGGTGTTGTCATTTGGGCCTTGCTACGTGTGGTGGGTCGCTCTACTGGGTCAGTTATTGATGGCAGTCAACTGGGACATGGACAAGTGACTCAGCAGACGTCGTCCGAATAGTTGACGTCTATCTGTGCGACAATCAACGCGGCGCATTCCTCAGGTCGGAGAGACTCGTGTGCGAGGAAGTCTCGCATCACGGCAACGAGTAGCTGCACGCGACTTGCCACGTTGAGCTTCTTATAGAGGCGGCGAGTGTACGTGTGTACGGTGGAGGGTGATAGACCTAACTCTGCAGCGATCCGTGCTTCGGTAAGGTCCGCGAGGGCTAGGCGCGTGATCTCGGCTTCACGAGGCGACAGGCCGAGGCGTGTTGCCACTGCACGCCACTCGTTGTCACGGAGGAGTGACGCCCCGGACCCTTGGTTAGGCGAATGCATACGCGGCATAGCGACTCCTTGACCACCAACCGTTGCGACCGCTCACTGTGACAGTGTCACAACTGTTCGAGACGGGGTGAGTCCCTGGCAAATTTCGGTCAGACTAGTGGTGACCCCAGAAGGGTGCGGAGGTTCCGGGCCGAGTAGACCCTGCGGGTGGTTGATTGTTTGAGGAGCGGTGTTTCGTTTGCGTTGATCGCGAACTGGGTGGCGTTTGGCCCGGGCGAGCGGCAGTTCTCGGGCGGGGGCTCGGTCGGACCCGTCGGCGTGGGCGGTCGAGTCGGCGAGCTACCCGGCCGCATCGCCTTCGGCTTCTCCGCCGTCCTTCTTTGGCTGATCGTCCTCGGCGGGATCGTGC
>JAKSCH010000156.1 GCA_022360695.1 Gemmatimonadota bacterium | reverse complement strand
GAGCTCGACGACATCCGGCAGGCCCTGGAGAACCTCGACATCCAGGGCGTGATCGCGCCCGCGCCGGCCGAGGCGCGGGGTGGCCGAGGCGCTCGCGGGGTCGATCCGGTCGACTGGGCACGGATCAACGAGGGCGTGCTACGCAGACTGAGCGAGCTCGCCGCACGGTTCCTGGAGAAGGTGCCTCCCTTCGAGAACGACGCGTCGTGACGCCCCTGCGCGCGGCGACCCGCGGCCACCCGGTCGGTCTCGATCGCTCGTCCGCACCCGCGAGACGCTGGCTGCTCGCCGTGATCATCGGCCTGACCCTGGGCGCGCCGGCCCGGGAGGCCCGAGCGCAGCAGGCGCCGAATCTCTCGGACGAATGCTGGCCGGTCCTCCTGGCGTACGGCGTGTCCAGAAACGTCGATTGGAACGATCCGGCCGAGGTCATGGGGTTCGCGTGGTGGCTCCGAATCGCCGTATGGAATATGTCCGTCGTATTCGACGAGACGGTGCGCGAGATGGAGGCCGGAAACCGCGCCGACCCGGAGATCCAAGCCCTGGCCATTCGTTTCTTCCGCTGTGCGGCCGAGCTCGAGAGGATGGCCAGCACCATCCAGGTCTGGTTCACGTATCTGGGCGTCACCGTCGTCATCAAGCCGTCGAGGCTCATCGACGTCTTGACCCCGCACCCGGACTCGCGTCGCCGCGAGACGCCCGACGATTGGCCGCGGGGGCTGACGCCGGAAGAGTGGCGCAGGCTCACGAGCCAGGACATCGATGAGCTCAAGGCGATCAACGAGGTCCTGAGGCGACGGTTGGGCGGGAGGGCACCCGCACACTGAGGCGTGGCGGGCCATCGAGCGCGCGTCTTCCTAGGAAGACGACTCCACGATCGCCTCCCATGACACGCCGCTCGCGGTCACCGTGATGAGGTAGTCGCCGGCGCGCTCGAAGCTGAGCGTGGAGGAGCCCGGGCTCCTTCGACTCGTCGTCGCGACGACCCGGTCGCGCTCGATCGAGAACAGCTCGATGTCGACGGCGCCGATCTCGTGCGAGGTCAGCGTGAGGCGCCACGGTCCCGCCGGGACCTCGAACGGCTCGGTCACGAACGCCTGCGTCCGGCTCCACGAGCCGATGACGCGCCACGTCGGCTCGCGGGTCGCGGCGTCGGACGGTTCGGCGACGGGCGTCTCGCGCGTGTAGATGGGCGCGATCGGCGTCCGCTCGGCCACCCGCTCGCGGATCGTCGGCGGAGGCGCGGGCGGGCGTTGCGCGACCGCCTCGCCCTCCCCCTCGCCGTCCGCCATGAGGGGCTCGCGCGGACCGATCTGCCACGCCTGCACCCAGCCCAGCGGCTCGTCGGAATCCAGGCGTGCGACCCGACGCCACCCATCCCGTCGTTCGATCACCCGTACGCGTTCCCCCCGCTCCAGGGACCCGGCCGGCGGGCTCTCGACACCGGGGAGGCTCCGCAGATCGAGGCGCTGATCGTAGACCCATAGGCTCCCCGGCGTCGGGCTTCCGATCGCCTCCGCGACCTGCGGGAACACGAACGGCTCGACCTCGGGCTCGCGGTTGGTGGCCACGATGATGACGGCCGCGAGTAGCGCGGCGACGAACAACCACGGGACCTGCACCCGCGGCATCCACCGACGCGCGGCGTAGATCGGCCCGGAGTAGCGACGCCGGTACCATGGCTTGTCGCGATCGAGCTCGACCTCGTCGGAAGGCTCGGGCGGCTTCGGGGGACCCGGGTCGGGGCGCCAGCGACCGGCCGCCAGGTCCTCGAGGAGCAGGCGGTGATCCTCGAGCCACTCGTACGCGGCCTTGGCCTCCTTGAACCGCTCCTCGGCCTTGAACTGGATGGCCGTCCCGGCCGCGAACCGGTCCGGGTGCCACACCTGGACGAGCGTGTGGTAGGCGGCCTTCACGTCCTCCCAGCTCGCGCCCGGACGCAGGTCCAGGTCGTCCAGGCAGTCGCGCGTCTTTTGGTAGGCGTCCACCGGCTACGTGAGCTAGGGCAGCCGAAGCCCGATCAGCGTGTTCGGCGCCTGGACGACGACGTGCTGTTTCCCCTCGTGCATGTAGGTCATGATCCCGTAGCGCGGTTGCGCCGGCAGCGCGACGCGGCCGAGCCGCTGGCCGGTCGCCTTGTCGACCGCGAACAGATACGACGTGCCATCGCTCCCCTCCCCCGTGTACATCAGCAGCGTGCTCGTCACGAGCTGCGCGGCCTGTCGGCCGGTCCCCGTGTTCGGGATGTCCATCCCCTGGAGCGCGTCGTGCTCGAGCACGAGGTTCGGCGTATCGCCCACGGGGATCCACCACAGGTGCTCGCCCGTGTTCATGTCGATCGCGGTGATCTTGCTGTACGGCGGCTTGAAGATCGGAAGCCCCTCCACCCGTCGTACGCCGGCGTTTCCACCCACCGCGAACTTGTTGATCGTCGTCCCCGTCGGAGCCTCCTCGCGCGCGTCGCGCTCCACGCCCGGCACCATGATCCGCGAGCCGCACCCCTTTTGCGACGTCACGTAGAGGATCCCGGTCGTCGGATCCACGGCCGGCGTCCCGTCGATGTTCGTGCCTCCGACGTCACCTGGGCACCACATCGAGGCGGTCTTCCCGAGATCGTTGTCGCGGTGGAGCGGCGGCGTGAACATCGGCCCGATCACGTAGTCGTCGAGCGCGTCGATGGCGGCCTGTCGGAGCTCCGGCGTGAAATCGATCAGATCGTCGTGGGTGAGGCCCTGCATGTCGTACGCCGCGGGCTTGGTCGGGAACGGCTGCGTGGGCGAGAGCTGCTCGCCGGGCATCAACGGACCCGGGACCGCTCGCTCCTCGATCGGCCAGATCGGCTCGCCGGTCTCGCGGTTGAACGCGTACACGAACGCCTGCTTCGTCACCTGCGCGATCGCCGGGATGTCGCGTCCGTCGACCGTCACGTCGAGCAGCACCGGGATCTGCGGCGTGTCGTAGTTCCAGATGTCGTGGTGGACGAGCTGGAAGGGCCACACGCGCTCACCGGTCTTCACGTCGAGCGCGATCAGGCTCGTGCTGAACAGGTTGTCACCCGGCCG
>JAKSCH010000228.1 GCA_022360695.1 Gemmatimonadota bacterium | reverse complement strand
TCCAGACGGTGACGCAGATCCAGGAGCAGACACTCTCGTTCGTCCCGAAGCTGTTCGCGGTCGCGATGGCGTTCCTCGCTTCGCTCGCCTGGATCCTCCAGCGACTCACGACGTACGCGATCGAGCTCTTCATCGGCATCTCCGGGATGGCGATGTGATGGTGGCCCAGGGGTTGGACCGGGTGATCCTGACCGAGGGGTCCGCCGCCGCGCTGCTCGGCGCGCGGTTGGGGGGGCTGATGCTCGCCGCTCCGATGTTCTCGTCGCGCGCGATCCCCGTCTCCGTGCGCGCGGCCACCCTCATCGTGCTGACCGCCGCGCTCTTCCCGTCGCTGGGGGCGATCGACGTCCCCGCCACGCCGACGCGTCTCCTCGTAGAGACGGGCGTCGGGCTCACGATCGGTCTCGCCGCGTCGCTCTACATCGCGGGCGCGACGGCCGCAGGTGATCTGCTCGCGATCCAGATGGGGCTCTCAGCCTCGACCACGCTCAACCCCGTCTCCGGCGAATCGCTGCCGATCCTCGGTCAGTTCGCGCAGCTCATGGCGCTCACGATCGTGCTGTCGCTGGGCGGCCATCTCGTGATGATCGAAGCCGTCCGCGACAGCCTGGTCTTGGCCCCGATCGGCGCTCCGATCGCGATCGACGAAGGGCTCAAGGGGCTCGTCGACGTCGCGGGACGCGTGTTCGTGATCGCGCTCCGATTCGCCGCGCCGGTGATCGGGGTGCTCCTGGTCGGAAACGTCGTGCTCGGCGTGCTCGGCCGTGCGGTTCCTCAGATGAACCTCCTGATGGTCGCGTTCCCGGTCCAGATCGGGATCGGCCTCCTCGCGCTCGCGGGCGCCATCCCGATCCTCGGGACGATCCTGGGCGGCTGGCCGTGGGACTTCGAAGAGGACTTCCGGCACATCATGAGCACGCTGGGGAGGACCTGACATGTCTCAGAGCCCCCAGGACAAGACCGAAGCACCGACCCCGAAACGCCGCCGCGAGGCGAAGGAGAAGGGCCAGGTCGCGAAGAGCCAGGAGGTGACGACCGCCGCGCTGCTCCTCGCTTCGGCCGGAATCGTGGTCGCGTTGGCCGGTCCGGTGTCGGACCAGCTGCTCGTGCTGTTCGCGGAGAGCTCGCGCGCCACGACGAGCACCATCGCCGATCCGGTCGCGGCGGCCGAGTGGATCCGGCTCATCGGATGGAAGGCGCTGGGAGCCGTCGCCCCGGCGCTGCTCCTCACGGCGCTCGCCGCGGTCAGCGTGAACGCGCTCCAGGCGAAGGGCGTGTTCTCGACCAAGGCGCTCGCGCCGGAGTGGGGTCGGCTCTCCCCGGCGAAGAACCTCAAGCGGCTGTTCGGACCCAAGCCGTTCGCCGATCTCGCGAAGTCCTTGCTCAAGCTCGGCGTGATCGCGACGGCCGTGTATACGGTGGTTCAGAGCGCGTGGCCCGTGCTTGCCGCGCTTCCGCAGCAGAGCCCGTACGCGGTGCTGCCCGTCATCGAGAAGTATGCCGTGCGCGTGCTCCTCGTCGCCGGCTCGGCCTACCTCGTCGTCGCGATGGCGGACTACGGGTTCCAGCTCTGGCAGTTCGAGCGGAATCTCCGCATGAGCCGCGAAGAGGTGAAACGCGAGCAGAAAGACACCGAGGGCGACATGATGGTCAAGGCGCGGCTGCGTAGCATGGGCCGTTCGCTCGCCCGGCGCCGGATGTTCCACGACGTCCCTTCGGCCGACGTCGTGCTGACGAACCCGACGCACATCGCCGTCGCGCTGCGCTACGACCCCGAGCGCGCCCCCGCCCCGGAGATCGTGGCGATGGGGCAGCGGAAGATCGCCGAGCGCATCCGCGCGATCGCGCACGATGCGGGGGTGCCCGTGATCGAGAACAAACCGCTCGCTCGCGCGTTGTTCACTTCGGGTCGGATCGGGTCGCTCGTGCCGCCCGAGCTCTACGTGGCCGTGGCCGAGGTGCTGGCGTTCGTCTTCCGCCATCGCCGTAGGCTGGCGTGGTCCCGTCCGCAGGCGGCGACATGAGCGCCGACGCAGGCAGGGCGCCGTTCGGCCTCAAGGTCTCGGAGATCACGCTGGCCACGGCGGTCGTGTTCGTCGTCGCGCTCCTCGTGCTGCCGCTCCCGGCGATGATCCTCGATCTGTTCCTGGCGCTCAGCATCGCGTCGTCGCTGATCGTGCTGCTCGTCGCGCTCAACGCCACGGATCCGCTCGAGTTCAGCGTGTTCCCGGCGGTGCTGCTTCTCCTGACCCTCTACCGGCTCGCGCTCAACGTGAGCAGCACGCGTCTCATCCTGGGCGACGGGAACGCCGGTCAGGTCATCGCGTCGTTCGGGGAGTTCGTGGTCGGTGGCGAGTTCGTCGTCGGGCTCGTCATCTTCCTCATCCTGATCGCGATCAACTTCATCGTGATCACCAAGGGCGCGGGTCGCGTGGCCGAGGTGGCGGCGCGATTCACCCTCGACGCGATGCCCGGTCGTCAGATGAGCATCGACGGCGACTTGAGCGCCGGGCTCATCGATGACGCGGAGGCCCGTCGTCGCCGCGAGGAGATCTCCTCGGAGGCCGACTTCTACGGGGCGATGGACGGCGCCGCGAAGTTCGTCCGCGGCGACGCGATCGCGGGTCTTCTGATTACCGCCATCAACCTGCTCGGCGGCATCTACATCGGGCTCGTCCAGCGCGGCATGACGTTCGAGCGAGCGGTCGCCGAGTACGCCGTGCTCACCGTCGGCGACGGCCTCGTGACGCAGATCCCCGCGCTCATCATCTCGACCGCGGCCGGGATCATGGTCACGAGCGCCGCGGGCGGGACGCGGATCGGCGACGCGCTGCTCAGCCAGGTCGGGAATCAGGCGCGGCCCATGTGGATGGCGTCCGCGCTCCTCGCCGGCATGGGGTTGGTGCCGGGTCTCCCGCTGATCCCCTTCATCGCGCTGTCGGGCGCGGTGGGGCTGGCGGCGCGGAGCGCGGATCGGAATCCGCCCGAGGAGGCGAGCCCCGATCTGCTCCCCGCGGCGGGCGAGGGCCCGGAGCCGCCGACGGATGCCGTGCACGAGCTGCTCCAGGTCGATCCGGTCGAGATCGAGGTGGGGTTCGGTCTCATCGGTCTCGTCGACGAAGGCGCGGACGGGGATCTTCTCAAACGGATCTCGCTCCTCCGAAAACAGGCCGCTCACGAGCTCGGCTTCCTGGTTCCGCCGGTGCGGATCCGCGACGACGCGCGTCTGGAGCCCAACGAGTACCTGATTCGGATCCGAGGATCCGAGGCGGCGCGCCACAAGATCGTGCCGCAGGGCGTGCTGGCCCTCGACACCGGCAACGTCACCGAGTCGATCCACGGCGTGGCCGATGTCGACCCGAGCTTCGGCATGCCCGCCCGGTGGATCCAACCGAACGAGCGCGAGCGCGCGGAGGTGATGGGCTACGTGGTCGTGGAGCCCACCACCGTGGTCGCGACGCACCTGATGGAGACGCTCAAGGCGAACGCCGCCGATTTGCTGGGCAGACAGGACGTGCAACGCATGATCGACGCGCTGCGCGACACGCACCCCACGCTCGCGGAGGAGGTCGCCCCCGAGCGCGTCCCGCTCGGCGTGCTCCACCGCGTGCTTCAGCGGCAGCTTCGCGAGCGCGTCCCGATCCGCGATCTGGTCACGATCGTCGAGACGCTCTCGGACGCCATCGCGACGACGCAGGATCCCGAGGCGCTGGCGGAACAGGTCCGTCGCGCGCTCGGAAAACAGATCGCGGAGCAGTACGCCGACGACGAGGGCCGTATCCACGGCGTCGTGGTCGGCCCGAAGCTCGAGACCGCGCTCATTCGGTTGTTCAACCCGCGCGGCGGCGCCGACGGCAGCCAGACGGTCGATCCTGCCGAGCTCACCCAAGCGTTGGCCGAGCTCGACGCGCTCGTACGCGCCGCGCCCGCCGCGGAGGATGTCCTTCCCGTCATCAGCCCGCCCGGCCTTCGGGTCGGGATTCGTCGTTTGATCGAACCGGTACTTCCGTCCGTGCCGGTGATCTCGCTGGCGGAGCTGCCGCCGCAGGTCACCGTGGTCTCGGACGCCACCTGGGAGCTTTCCAATGAGGATTGAGAGATTTCGTGGCCCTGGCACCCGAACGGCGCTCGCGCACGCGCGGATGAGTCTGGGCGAGGACGTGGTGC
>JAKSCH010000169.1 GCA_022360695.1 Gemmatimonadota bacterium | reverse complement strand
CGGGTTCCGGTGCCCCAACTCGTCGTCGCCTCGTATGGAATCGGGAGGATGACGACACCGGCGTCCTCCCATGACGTGAGATCGGGAGGAAGATCGAGGAAGTTGGAGGTGCGCGCCCAGCGGTGGGCCGCGAGCGCTTCGGGTACGGCGGTCCCGCTCAGTGGACGCAGTCGGGGCAGTACCCTTCCAGCTCGAGTCGATAGCCGACGACATCGAACGGCGTCATCTCGGCCAGCCCCTCCATCCAGTCTCCTGGCGAGAGGCCCTCGATGTCCTGCACTCGGCCACACGACAGACACCGGATGTGCTCGTGGTCATCGGTGCGGCCGTCGTACCGCGCCGGGCCGGTCCCGAGGGACAGCTTCCGCGCCACGCCGCAGCTCACGAACGCTTCGAGCGCCTTGTACACGGTGGCGAGGCTGATGTCCGGGACGTCGGCCCGCACCGAGGTGAACACGTCGTCGGCGGTCGGGTGACTGGTCGTTCCGGCGAGCACCTCGTACACGGCGGCGCGCTGTGTCGTGAAGCGGTGGCCACCGGCTTCGAGCGCACGACGCAGCTCCGTCTTCGAGGCGATCCTGGGACTGGGCTGGGGACGGCTCACGATCGTATCAGGTCATCGGGCCCGTGCGGGCGGTTCGACATCCGCGACATCCACGGCACGTGCGATCCTACCCCTGGATGGTAACGACGCCCAGCGGGCAGATCAATCGCCCGATTCGCCCTCGCGCGCTCGGTCGAGGAGCGCCTGCCAGCGCTCTTGATCCCCCTCGATCGGCACGTGCCTCGGAGGCGCGGAGCCACCGAGGCGTCGCTGGAGACCGCTCACGAGCTTGCTCACGCGATCCGCGGGGGCGCGCCCGTGCTCGACCACCACCTGGTGCGCCGGCTTTCCGTTGGCGGGGACGAGACGCGCGCTGTACAACGCTCGCACGTCGTCCTCGACGATCCGCGTGAAGAGGAGGAACTCGGCCGAGCTCTCTACGTCCGGAAGCGGGGGAAACAACCACAGGTCCGCGATCAACGGCGGAGGGACGGCTTGTCCGAGGTGGCCGAGTCGGGCGGCGAGCGATCCTTCGGGATCGATCGAGCCGGGTTCCGACGAGCTCGGGCCGGCGCCGTTCGTGGGCGACGAAGTGGATCCGTCCGCGGGTTGCGACGTCGTCTCCTCGACCTGCGTCCGGACCTGCCCGTCCATCTCACCTCCCGTCACGATTCCCCCCTGGTGGCCTCAACCACGCCCTTTCGATGCCCACGGGACGTGGGAAACATACGGGCCGCGGCTTGCGACTGCCAATTCCGGATGCGCCGGATCTACCCCTCGCTCGGCGCGCCGGTCGCGGCATCGACGGCGGGGCGGAGCTCGTCCATGACGGCTTGGATCGTCGGTTCCAAACCGAGCTCCAACACGGCTCCGGATGCCTTCGTATGACCTCCGCCTCCCAGCCGTTGCGCGACGACCGACACGTCGACCTCACCGTTCGATCGCAACGACACCTTGGTCCGCGCGGCCGCGAGACCGCGGAACAGGATCCCGACCTCGATCCCCTGGAGACGGCGGGGAAACTCCACCAGTCCTTCCATGTCTTCGCCACGCGCGCCCGTCTCGGAGAGCGCTTTGTGGTCGACCGCGATCCAGGCGACGGGCGCTCGCGGGTCCACCTCGAGCCGCTCGAGGCCGAGCTTGATCAGCGCGAGCTTGCCGCGCGTGTAGACGCCGTACAGCGCCCGATACATCGCGCCGGGATCGACGCCCGCGTCGACGAGCGCCGCCGCGATGCGGTGCGTGCGGCTCGACGTGTTCGAGAACTGGAACGACCCCGTGTCCGTCGCGATGGCGACATAGAGGGCGTCGGCCTCCGGCCCGGAAAGCGGACGCTCGTCGAGCGCGAGCAGATCGAAGATCAGCTCGCCCGTCGCGCACGCCGTGTCGTCGCGGATCGACGGCTCGACGAGGGCGGGACCCACGGCGGGGTGGTGATCGACCAGCACGCCGCCGACCCGATCGATGTGCGGCGGGAGCGCGCCGAGCCGCTTTCGTTCGGCCGTGTCGAGGATCGCGATCGCCTCGGCCCGGTTCAGCGGATCCTCGGCCGCCGGATCATCCGCGACGAACAATGGTGTGCTCGCCGTGACGAAGCCGAGCGAGGTCGGGGGTCGACTCGGCGTCACGATCGTCGCCTCCACGCCATGCGCGTCGAGACGGTTCGCGAGCGCCACCATGCTGCCGAGCCCGTCGCCATCCGGGTTCACGTGGGTCGTCAACACGACCGACGACGCCTCGAGGAGACGCTCGCGGATGGTGGCGAGCGCCATCCGGCGCGTCTCGGGGATCGTGAGCTCAGTCAGGGGGCGACCTCGGGGTGGGGGTGGATCGACGGGAGCCTAGGATGGGTGTCCCGGGTCGTCAACCACGCGTCGACGGGCCGCGTCGACGACTTGGTCCCACGTCTCAGCCACGAGACGGTGTAGCGCTTCCAGATCGCGATCGTTGTCGATCACGAAGTCGGCGCGGGCTCGCTTCTCCTCCGGGGAGAGCTGCGCGGCGTCGATCGCGCGAAACTCTTCTTCCGTCCAGCCTCGGGAGGTCGCCGCGCGCTCGGCCCGGACGTCCGTCGGGGCGTCGACCACGACGATCGCGTCGAACCCTTCGGCGAGGTTCGTCTCGTACAGCAACGGGATCTCATCGACGATCACGAGCGCACCCTCCTCCGTCGCCTCCGCGGCGAGCGTCTCGCGCCGCTCCGCGATCGCGGCGTGGACGATCGCCTCGAGCCGCGCTCGCGCGCCCTCGTCGTCGAATACGAGCCGCCGCATCGCGGCTCGGTCGAGCGTCCCGTCGGCGGTCAGCGCTTCGTCGCCCCAGATGGCGCGAATTCGCGCGAGCGCCGGCGTCCCGGGCGCGACGACCTCACGCGCCAGGTCGTCGGCATCGATGCGAAACGCGCCGAGCTCCTCGAACCGACGACCGACGACGCTCTTGCCCGCGGCGACCGAGCCCGTCAACCCGACGCGATAGCTCTCCCCTTCACGCATCATCGGGATCGGGGACGAGCGGGTCGGACGCGTCGGGATCCTCACCCAACGCGCGGAGCAGATCGGCCATGACCGCCGCTTGCAGCCCGTCGACCTCCTCGTCCGACATCCCCCGAAGGTCGAGCTGACCGCCCGCGAGCGAGCCATGTCCGCCCGCGGCCCCCCGGTCCCCGATCGCGCCGCGGATCCGCTGCCCCGCGTGCGCACCGGGCTCGAAGGTTCGAAGCGAGAACAGCAAGCGGTCACGGTAACGCCCCGAGGCGACGGTCCAGGTCGCGTCCTCGAGCTGGAGAAAGATGTCCGCCACCTCCGCGACCATGTCCGGGTACGGAAGCCGACCCATCGCCACGGCGACGACGGACCCGTAGCGCCGAGCGAGGGCCAACGCCTCGTGCATCGAGCGGAAGTAGCTCGCGGGGACCCGCGCGTGTCGGATCCGCGAGATGGCCTGTGGATCGGAGCGCGGATACAGATACGTGCTCGCCGCGACGTCCGCCTCGGACGCCTCGCGGCCGAGGTCGAGCGTCTCCGACTGAATCGCGTAGAACAGCGCGGTCGCGAGCCACGGACCCGGCTCGAGCTCCGCTTCCTGAAGGTACTCGACCAGGATCGAGGCGCTGGCCCCGTAGTGCGGACGGATATCCGCGAACGACGTCTCCGCGCGATCCGTGCGCACGGGGTGGTGATCGATCACGATCGCCGCCGACCGCCCCGCGGGGAGCGAGTTGTTCCCGGCATGGGGTTGGGTGTCGACCATCGCGATCCCCGCCTCGGTCGGGATGTCGAGTCCGTCGATCCGTTCGAAGACGAGCTCCATCTCCGCGATGAGCGCGCGGTTCTCCGCGCGCCCCACGATCCCGCCCAACGCGACGTGGACCGTGAGACCGGCGACATGCCGGACGAGGATGGCGAGCGCGGCGGCGGATGCGAGCGCGTCCGGGTCGGGGTTGTCGTGCGTGAGGACGAAGACCTCGTCCACGCCGGCGACGGCTTCGAGCAGCGCCGACAAGCGTCCGCCGCCGGGACGGCCGGCGCCGGGGGCGGACCCGGACATCGCGGCGTCGGAGCGTCGAGGTTCTCGCACGCCGTCGATCACCTCATCACCGTCCGCCTCCTAGTGTGGTGCATCAAAAGTCCCTTGCCATTCGAGCGGCGATGCATCCCGCTCGCCGT
>JAKSCH010000494.1 GCA_022360695.1 Gemmatimonadota bacterium | reverse complement strand
CTTCTCGCCCTCCGTCAGGCTCTTGAAGCCCTCGGCCTGGATGGCCGTGTGGTGGACGAAGACTTCCTGGGATCCATCGTCCAACGCGATGAACCCGAAGCCTTTTTGGTCGTTGAACCACTTCACGGTGCCGTTGGTGCGCATTCCGTACTCCTGCAAGCTGGTGTGAGCTACATCGGAGCTCGTGTTCGTGCCGCCGAGAGTACGGGGTCCCCGCACCTTCCGACCACTTCCGGGCGCCAGCCGAGGCCCGCGTCCTCCGTTGTCCGAAGCGATAGAAGCCTGACAGATCAGGACTTCCACCATCCGGCAGATTCTAGCCGGCCCCAGAATACCGACCGGAAGTGCATCTGTCCAACGGAGAGAGCGCCCGTGCAATGTCCGATCTCGCCGAACGTTGGCCGAGCCCGGGTTCGCCGGCCGGTCGAGCTCCCGACCGCCGGCGCGTGGGCCGCACCGCCGACGGGCCGGTCGAGTCGTCGAGACCGTGGCTCGAACCGGGGCGTCCGTCCTTTGTCGTGCGCACTTTACCTCTCGTAAAGCGCATGCATGTCGCGCCTCGAACGGCGCGCTCGGACGTGAAGCCGCGACCCGACGCTACTTCTTCGACGGCAGGAACTCGCGGAGCTGGAGCTTCGTCTGGTGGTCCTTCATCTTCGCCCCGCTCATGTTCTGTCCGCGCACGTACGTCCGCTGCCACCCCTGAGCCACCGCCTCCTCGTCGTGCGCGTGCAGGTCATCGATGAACTGCGCGCGGGATTGGCGCCACCCGTCGTACTGGTTGGACAATCGGTTGTCGCTGGCGAGCTCTTGGGTGCGCGGTTGCACGCTCTCCAGATAGTGGCGCGGAAAGGGGAGGATGCGGCAGATCGGCTCGCCTTTCTCGAAGCGGATCCAATGCTTCGGACGGGTGATCTTCCAATTCATGGTGAAGGTGAACGGGGCCCAGTCGGTCTCGACGATCCCCTCGAGCGGCACGATCCCGTCCTTGTACTCGTTGGGGCACCCCTTCACCCAGATGTTGTGGTCCTTCGGCGTTCGAAACAGATACCCCGGCGTGAACGTGAGTACCCCGCTTCCGAAGTGAGAGGCGGCGGCGGGGTGCGGGTCTCCGTCCCATTTGAACTTGATCGCCTCGAGATCGGCCTTCCCGTTCCACCGCACGGAGAATCCCGTGGGGCAAAGCAGGTCCCAGCCGGCCTGGTTCGCGATCAGTAGCGGGAGACAGCGGTACGCGAAGCGCTCGGGCAGCGCATCCATCCAAGCGCGCTTCTGCGTTCCTTTCGCGATCTCGAGCGCGCCATCGTACACACGGTACGCGGTCAGAGGGACGGTGCGCTGCGACGGGGTGGTGCGCGATTTCGTTTTCTTGGCCACGACGGTTCCGGCGAGAGTAGACGATGGGTGCGAATGCCTACTCTAGTCGGAGGCCGAATCGTCCGGTAGGACCGGACGCCGGCCACCGGGCGTCAGTCGGGGTCGTAGTACCTGAAGATCTTGTGCTGCCCGTTCCAGTCGAGGACGTACTTGAAGAGTTGCCGCGTTTCGACGCGCGCGCGGTCGACCATGAGCGACACCCAGCAGTCCCGATACACGACGAAGCTCGGGAACTCGTCGACGCCATCCCGACACTCCACGCTCATGAGCGATAGCACGCGCCCCTCGTACATGCCGAGGAGCCGACCCACCGCGCGCTCGTTGCGTCGGCTGATGTTGGCCCACGCCAAGTCGACGGGGTAGTTGACTTCGGGGGCGCTGGCCGGGAGCTCGGGCCATACGAGGACGTTGTGCTGGTAGGCGGTGAGTCGGATGCGCTCCATTCGGTCTCGATCGCCGTCGGCGAGCCCCTCGAGCGCTTCGAACGCCAGCTGCTCGAGCGAAGCGACCGAACCTTCCAGCTCCACCGGACCGAGCGACGGAGCGGGCTGCGACTCCAGATCGGGTCCGGTCGGCGCCGTCCCGCAGGCCGTGGCGACCACAGACATGGCGATCACCCTCGATATCCCAGGGAACGTGCCCATACGCGCCTTCCGTTACATGCAAGTTACGTAAACGTCAATGAAACGTTGTCTCAAGCTCCGCGCCGTGTCGAGAGGCTCGAGCGCCCGTTACGGAAGTTGTTACGTACGACGGGCCCTTTCCCGCGTCTCCACTGGGCTTTGGGTCGTAACGATACTGTAACGCGGTAGACGTTACGTCGGATCGTGTGCACGAGCTCCCCGCGGATTCGTCCTACGTGGCAGAATCACCGCAACGGCATCGGACAACGCGGCGTCGATAGAGGAGGACGAGTTCCGGCCGGATCGAGCGGGGAGTCGAGCGACGGTGGCGCGTTGCGTCGCCTTTCGACCTCCCCCACCGTGTCGCACCAATCGTAGGGAGCCGGCGCCCGAGCCGCGGAGGCAGCATGGTCACCATCCGTCCGATCCCGCACGCGTTGGTCCCCGTGGATTCGGAGGCCGCCGAGCGCATCTCCGCGCGAAACTACGACGAGTTCCAGGGCGACCGTGAGATCTGGGCCGCGATCCAGAAGACGCCGGAGTCGGTGCTCCGGATCACCATGGCCCACTGCGATGTCGCGGACCCCGATGAGATCCTGGATGGCGACTCGCCCGAGGCCCTGACCCGCGCGCGGGCAAGCTTCGACGCGCTCACCGACTCGCCGCTGACGGTGCGGAGACGGCGAATCCTGTTCGTCTACGAGATCGTCGACCCGACCCGACCCGATACGCGTCAGCTCGGGCTGGGGGGGATGGCGCGCACCAAGGAGATTCGGACCGAGGAGACGCCGGACGGCACGATCATCCGAAACGAGGGGGTTCGCGAGCCGAAGGCGAGGGGGCGAGCGAATCTGATCGAGGCGACGCGCGCGATCATCGGCACGGTCAACAACGCGGTCGCCGACGAGCGCGGAGCGCTGATCGGCGCGCTCGAAGCGAGCGCCGATTCGCGCGAGCCCGACTACGAGGTCTCGGGCGCGGGCGACACGATCCATCGGATCTGGCTGGTCGAGGAACCCGGACAGATCGCTCGCCTACAGAAGCTCCTCTCCGATGAGCCCGAGGCGTACGTGGCGGACGGCAACCACCGCAGCGCCGCGGCGGCCATGCTCGGCCACGAGGACTTCTTGGCGGTCTTCTTCACGGCATCGCGCATGGGGATCGCGCCGTACAACCGACTGGTTCGACTCGACGGTGCCGTGCGGCCGCGGGCGGTGGCCGGGGTGGTCGAAGACGGCTTCGACGCGGCGGAGGCGCCCGAGGCCCCCTTTCAACCGCGCGTGACGCACGAGATCGGTCTGTATTCCGCCGCGGTGGGCTGGCGCAGACTCGAGCCGAAGCCCGGGACGTACGACCCGGCCGACGCCGCCGCATCCATCGATCACGACATCGTGCAGCGGACGCTCTTCTCGGGACTCGGGATCTCGGACGCCGGCGACGCCCGCTTGACCTTCGTCGGCGCCAACAAGGACGCCGCCTGGCTTCAGGCCGAAGTGGACGGCGGGCGGGCCGATCTCGCGGTTACGCTCCCGGCGGTCACGATGCGGCAGTTCATCGACGTGTGCCGTCAGCGGCGGATGATGCCGCCCAAGTCGACGTGGTTCGTCCCCAAGATCCGAAGCGGACTCGTGATGGCGCTATCGGATCCCTGATCACGCGTCGGGCGGGGGCCGACACGCCTGCGCGGGAGCCGCGGACGGACGCCGTGCCCATCGGACGGCTCGATGGCCCGGCTCACGTCGTCGCGGCGACGATGCCCTGAATCAACCGATCCATGAACGGGGCTCCGCCCTCGGACCGCCGGTTGTCGTTTCCCTGGCGCACGACGACCAGGTCGAGACTCGGGATGACGAAGCTGTGGTTGAGATTGTGACCGCGGGACATGTACAGATCGCTCGGGACCCCCTCGATCCGATCCATCACCCAGAACGTGTATCCGTATGGCGATGGCGCCGTCCCATCGCTCCGAACGAAGCGCCGGGTCGCCACCTCCAACCACGCCTCCGGGACGAGCTGCCGCCCCGACCATCGACCCTTTCGGAGCCAGAGATAGGCGAGTCGGGCGAAATCGCGCGCCGTACAGCGGAGCGTGCTGCCCACCACGGTATTGAGACCGTACGGGCTTTCGGACTTGTCCGCACCGTAGGCGTCGCACCCCGTGCTGCCCCCGACCCCCCAACCCGGCTCTGCCGCGAAGTTGAGCTCGCGACCGTCCGAGTACGGCATGTCCCGAAACATGTTGTCCCGGATCCCCCGCGCCATGCCGATCGGACCCAGGACGCGATCGTAGACGTATGGGCCCACGAGCTCGCCCGAGCGGTTGCGCATGGCCAGGGCCATCTGCTCGAGACCGTAGTTGCTGTAGTTGAAGCTCGATCCGGGCTCGAACTTCAGCTCGTGGTGTGCGGGCACGTCGTCGAAACGCCACCATCCGAAGCAGTACTCGTACATCTGGTACGGACCCGAATAGCCATGAAAATGGCGGCGCGCGCTCGGCGCCAACCACGGCTCCGGGGTTTCGTGTCCGGACGTCATCGAGAGGGCGTGCTTCACCTTGATTCGTGTCTTCCTCTCGTCGGTGATGGGCTGATCCCAGAGCTGAGGCACGAGCGAGTCGGCCCGGCTCGTTCCGACGAGCGGGGTATCGAGGTCGATGGTGTCGCGGAACTCGTCGAGGAAGACCCCCACCGCGGTCCCGAAGACGGACTTGGTCGAGGACTTCATGTCGTTGCAGGTATCCGCCGTCCACGGCTGCGGCCCGCCCTCGGCTCCGGTTACGTAGCTCTCGGAGATGATCGCCCCGCCGCGCACGACGATGAGCGCGCCGCCGTAGCTGACGGTCGCGGCGGCTTCGTCGTGGAACCGTACGGCCTCGCCGAGACGCGCCGGGTCGACCCCGACGTCCGCAGGTTCCGCCGTCTCCCACCCTCCCTCTCCTTCCGGACGCGGATAGATCCCCTCCTGACCGCACGAGTCCGTGGCGGCGACGAGCCGGTCGGGGCGCACGGCCCCGAGGGCCGCCGCGCCCAGGCCCGCTCGGATGAGAGCCCGTCGGCTGATCTCGCGTCGGACGTGGTCCACCTTCACCCCCTTCTGGCGCCTACGCTCGTGTGCTTCGCGCCCGCAGCTCGCCCCGATCGACCTTCCCCAGGTGTGTACGTGGCAGCTCCGCGACGAGCGTCACCCGGGCGGGCGCCTTGTACGACCCGATCTCGTCCGCGACGTAGTCGGCGAGCGTTTGTTCGAGCCCTGCGGTCCCCGCGCCCGTCGGGATGACCCACGCGATGGGCTCGATCAACCCATCATCGTTCGCCACGCCGATCACCGCGACCTCCTGAACGGACGGGTGACGGAGGAGACAGTTCTCGACTTCCTTCGGCGAGAGCCACCTGCCCTTCACCTTGAGCATGTCGTCGCCCCGACCGCAGTACGTGAACACGCCCTCCGCGTCGCGGACGACCATGTCCCCCGACACGTACCACTCACCGCGGAAGGCCCGGCTCGACTTCTCGGCTTGCTGCCAGTACGCGATGGCGCGAGAGCGACCCCGGACCCACAACCAGCCGACCTCGTCGATGGGGAGCTCGGCACCCTCGTCGTCGCAGACGCGCACCTCGAACCCCGGCACGGCCCGTCCCAACGTGCCGAGGCGCACATCACCGGGCCGATTGCTCAGGAAGACGTGCCACATCTCGGCGGTGCCGAGGCCGTCCAGTAGATCGACGCCATAGGTGGCGTCCCAACGCCGGTGGAGCTCGACCGGAAGTGCCTCGCCGGCCGACGTCGCGAGCCGGAGCGACGACAGATCGCGCGTCGCCGCATCGGGCGCGGCGAGCATCTGGTTCACCATCGTCGGCACGTTGATCAGGATCGTGGGCCGGAAGGCCTCGATCTTGTCGAACAGCGTCTCGGGCGTGCAGCGCTCGGGGAACAGCGCCGCCGTGGCGCCGACCGCAAACGGGAAGAGGAGATTCGACCCCGTCGCGTAGCCGAAGAAGAGCTTCGGCACGGAAAGCGTGATGTCATCCTCGTCGAAGGCCAGCACGCCCTTCCCGTAGCACTCGGTCGTATTGGCGAACGACGCGTGCGTCTGGACGACCGCCTTGGGCCGCCCGGTCGTCCCGCCGCTGAACAGCCAGATGGCCGGATCGTCCCGATGCGTCGGGAACGCCCGGAGATCCTCGGGGATGATCTCGAGCCGCTCGGCGAAGCCCGGACTCCCGACGACGAACGTCTCGCGGGGCGCGCGGATGCCCTCCCCCCACTCGGCGTCTGCGTCGCCATCCTCGCGGTCGATGCGTCGGATGACTTCACGGAAGAAGGGGGCCCGATCGGCGCTCACGAAGAGCGCGGCACCACGCGTATAGCGGAAGAAGTACTCGATCTCGTCCGGCTTCAGGTGCGGATTCAACATCACCGCGACCGCGCCGATCTTGAGCGTACCGAACAACGCGGCCGCGAACTCCGGTCCATCGGACAACGCGATCAGAACGCGCTCCTCGGGGCGAACGTCCGCGCGCAGCAGCAGATTGCCGAACTGGTTCGCCAGCGCGTCGACCTCTCGATAGGTCAGCGACCCGTCGCTCGTGAGGACAGCCCGTCTTTCTCCGCGGCCTTCGCGGAGCCGGTCTTCGAGGAAGTAGCGCGCGATGTTGAAGATCGCGGGCGGCTCGAACGGCACGGCGGACGCCACCGCGGTCGAGCCGTCGGCCAGGGGTTCGCTCATGTCTGAGCTTACCGGGCGATCATCGGCCCATCAAACCGCGCCGTGGCCCATCGAACCGCGCCGTGACGCGAGGCGTACCACGGTGACGCCCGCCGAGGACCCGTCGAGCCGGGATACTTGCGTGGGTTCGAGTCGAGTCGTACCGGTCGGGATGCGCAGCCATCGTTTCGTGGATCTGACGTGGGAAGAGGTGAGGGGGCTCGACCGCGCGCGTGCCGTGGCGATCCTGCCGGTCGGGGCGACCGAGGCCCACGGCCCGCACCTCCCCCTGGATACCGACGTGACGATCGCCGAGGCGATGGCTCATGCCGGGGCGGTGCGCCTGGCGAAGCGCGGGCTCGTCCCGCTCGTCCTCCCTCCGATCTCCTACAGCCCGGCGCCGTTCGCCGCCGCGTTCCCCGGGACCATCACCGTCGGCGCCGCCACCATGGCCGCCACGATCACCGACGTCGCGACATCGCTCCACCGGGCCGGGATCGGCACGTTGGCGCTCGCCAACTCGCATTTCGATCCAGCCCACCTCGAAGCGCTCCACGCCGTGACAGAGGCGCTCGTGCGGCGTGGTCTCTTGACCGTCGCCTTCCCCGACGTCACCAGGAAGCCATGGGGCTCGCGGTTGACCGAGGAGTTCAAGAGCGGCGCGTGCCACGCCGGGCAATACGAGGGCTCGGTCGTCCTCGCGCGCGAACCGGAACGGGTGCGGGTCGACATCATGGCGGAGCTCGCTCCGAACCCGTCGTCCCTCTCACAGGCCATCGGCGATGGGGCCCGGACGTTTGCCGACGCCGGGGGTCCGCGCGCGTACTTCGGCTACCCGGCCGCCGCGACGCCGGAGGAGGGGGAGGAGACGACTCGCGCCCTCGGGGCCATCCTCGACGAAGCGGTGATCGAGGCGAGGGGTGAGCGCGAGCCGACGTGATGGTGCGAGATCGGAGACGAACGTGAGCATCGACGGCCGGGGCGCGGTCGTTACGGGTGGCGGACGCGGGATCGGAGCCGCCGTGGCCCGCGAGCTGGCCTTGCGGGGGGCTCGGGTGGTCGTGGCCGCCCGGAGCACGGATGAAATCGACGCGGTGGCCACCGCGCTGCGAAGCGGAGGCGCCGACGCTTGGGCGGCTCGGTGCGACGTCTCGCAGCCCGACAGCATCGCGTCGCTCCTCGAGCGGGCCCGCCGGCACGTGGGTGACGTCGACATCTTGGTGAACAACGCGGGGATCGCGACCGCGGCGCCGATCGCGACGCTCGAGCTGGCGGAGTGGACCCGGCTGTGGACCGTCAACGCGACCGGGACGTTCCTGACGATGCAAGGCGTCTTGTCCGGGATGGTAGAGCGTGGTTGGGGACGCATCGTCAACGTCGCCTCGATCGCGGCGCTGCGTGGCGCTCGGTATATCGGCGGCTACGCGGCGTCGAAGCACGCGGTGCTCGGCCTCACCCGGTCGGCGGCCGCGGAGGTCGCCCCTCATGGCGTCACCGTGAACGCCGTATGTCCGGGCTACGTGGACACGCCCATGACCGACGCGACCGTCGCGAACATCGTCGAGAAGACGGGGATGAGCGAGCAGGATGCGCTCGACGCGATCCTCGCGACCTCGCCCCAGCGACGGTTGATCCTGCCGGACGAAGTAGCTGCGTCGGTCGCCTTCTTGTGCGACGAGTCCGCCGGTTCGATCAACGGCCAGACGATCGTGCTCGATGGCGGCGCGATCTCGAGTCACTAGTGTGGTGCGCTAGCCGATCACGAGGAGGACGTCTTGCGGATCATCAATCCGGCCGCGCTCGGCGAGCCGAAGGGTTGGAACAACGGGCTGCTGGCGCCCGCCGGGGCGAGGCTACTGTTCGTGGCGGGTCAGACCGCTCGGAGCGAATCCGGGGCCATCGAGCTCGACGACTTCGTCGATCAGTTCGCCCTCGCGCTCGACCACGTCCTCTCCGTCGTCGCCGAGGCGGGCGGGGAACCGTCGAATGTGGGTCGAATGACGATCTTCGTGACCGACATGGACGCCTATCTCGCGTCGAGGAAGCGGCTCGGTGATGCCTATCGGGCGCGCATGGGTCGGCACTATCCGGCCATGGCGTTGCTCGAGGTCTCGCGACTCGTGGACGAAGGCGCGGTCGTCGAGATCGAGGCGACCGCCATCATCCCCACCGACAGGAGCGGTTCTTGACGCTGAACCCGCGGTCGTTCTTGTACGAGCTGGACCCCGACACGTCGGTCGCGACGATCACGCTCAACCGACCCGAGCGTCTGAACGCGTTGACGTTCGAGGTCTATGACGAGCTCCGGAACGCCTTCCGATCGCTCGACGACGAAGCGGGCGTACGCGCGATCGTGATCACGGGCGCGGGCCGAGCGTTCTGCTCGGGAGGCGACGTCGAAGACATCATCGGCGCGCTGTTCGAGCGCGACTCGGAGGGGCTCGTCGAGTTCACGCGCATGACCTGCGACCTCATCGCCGCGATCCGCGCCTGTCGCCGGCCCGTGGTCGCGGCGCTCAACGGGACGGTGGCCGGCGCCGGCGCGGTGATCGCGACGGCGTGCGACATCCGGATCGCCGCCGAGTCGGCCAAGATCGCGTATCTCTTCACCAAGGTCGGGCTCTCGGGCGCGGACATGGGCGCGTCGTGGATGCTCCCGCGGATCATCGGGCTGGGACGCGCGACGGAGCTGTTGATGACGGGTGACTTCACGGACGCGCACGAGGCGCACCGCATCGGTCTCTACAACCGGGTCGTCCCGGACGGGCAAGCGCTCGAGGCCGCGACGACGTTCGCGGTTCGGCTCGCGGCCGGTCCTTCGGCCGCGCTCGCCGTGACCAAGGAGGCGCTCGAGCGCGAGGCGCACATGACGCTCGATGAGGCGCTCGAAGCGGAAGCGTCGGTGCAGGCCACCTGTATGGAGGATCCGAACTTTCGCGAAGCGTACGAGGCGTTCGTGGAGAAGCGGGCACCGGTCTTCGGGTGATCGATCTCGCGACCGTTCGCGCCTTCCTCGAGGCCGAGCACCTCGAGCTCGGACCGCGGGCGCATGCGTTCGGGGAGCGCGAGCTCGCACGGCACGCCGCGCAGGACGACGACGAGGCGGTTCGGAGACGCGCGCGTGAGATCTGCCGGCTGCTCGGCGAAGGCGGCTGGCTGGCGTCCGTCGCGCGACAAGACTTTCGGTCTTGCTGCGTGATCCGCGAGGTGCTCGCGTTTCACTCGCCGCTCGCCGACGCGATGTTCGCGCTCCAAGCCCTCGGCTCGACCCCGATCGCGCTCGCGGGCGACGACGCGCAGCGCCGGCGGTGGCTCGACGGCGCGGTCCGCGGGGAGACGATCGCGGCGTTCGCGATGACCGAGCCGCAGGCCGGCTCCGACGTGAGCGCCATGCGGTCGACGGCGGTACGCGAGGGGGATGTATACGTCCTGAACGGAACCAAGACCTTCATCTCCAACGCGGGGATCGCGGACTTCTACCTGTTGTTCGCGCTCACCGATCCGGCCGCGGGGACGCGGGGCATGTCGGCCTTCCTCCTGCCGGCCGATACGCCGGGGTTCCGGTTCGTACGCCCGCTCGTGATGGCGGACCCCCACCCGTTGGGGGAGATCGCGCTCGAGGACTGCCGACTGCCGGTCTCTGCTCGTGTGGGCGAGGAAGGCGAAGGATTCAAGCTCGGGCTCGCGACGCTGGATCGACTGCGCCCGACGGTAGGCGCGGCCGCGTGCGGCATGGCCGGTCGCGCGCTGCACGAGGCGCTCGAGCACGCGCTGACCCGCGAGCAGTTCGGGCAGCGTCTCGCCGATTTCCAGATCACGCAGGAGAAGCTCGGTCGAATGTCCACGGATCTCGCGGCGGCCCGGCTGCTGGTGTATCGCGCGGCCTGGGAGCGCGATGGCGGCGAGGCGCGCACGGACGTCCAAGCGGCGATGGCGAAGTCCTTCGCGACGGAGACCGCTCAGACGATCGTGGACGACGCGGTACAGATCCTGGGCGGGCGGGGCGTTCTCGCCGATCACCCCGTCGATCGACTGTACCGCTCGGTCCGTGCGCTCCGCATCTACGAGGGCGCCACCGAGATTCAACGGCTCATCATCGCCCGTCATCTGATCGACGGTCGGATCGACGACGGCTCCGCCGCGTGAAGACGACCCTTCCGGCGGGCTCTCGAGCGGGGGCTCGTCGTTGAAGATCGTATGCGTCGGCGGGGGACCGGCGGGACTCTACTTCGCGATCCTCATGAAGCGCGAAGATCCGAGCCACGAGATCACCGTCCTCGAGCGAAACCGTCCGGGAGACACGTACGGATTCGGCGTCGTCTTCTCCGACGCGACCCTCGAGGAGCTCGAGGAGGCAGACCCCGAGAGCCACGAGGCGATCACCGACGAGTTCTACTCGTGGGACGACATCGACGTCCACTACCGTGGGGAGTGTCTGTCGTCGACCGGTCACGGCTTCAGCGGTCTCGCCCGCACGACGCTCCTCGACATCCTCGAGGCCCGCTGCCGGACGCTCGGCGTCGAGCTCGAGCACGGCGTCGAGGTCGCCTCAGACGAGTCGCTCGAAGCCGCCGATCTCGTCATCGGCGCGGACGGGCTGAACAGCTGGGTCCGGGCTCGGAACGAACCGGCCTTTCAGCCCGAGATCGACGAACGTCCCAATCGGTTCGTGTGGCTCGGCACGACGAAGCCCTTCCCCGCGTTCACGTTCTACTTCCGCGAGAACGAGCATGGGCTGTGGAGGGTCCACGCGTATCAGTACCGTCGCGAGACCGCCGATCCGGGCGCGATCGAGCCGACCCGAGAGCACGCGATCTCGACGTTCATCGTCGAGGCGACCGACGCGACCTGGCGCGCCGCCGGGATGGATCGGGCGGACGAAGCGGAGACGGCTCGCTTCGTCGAGGCTTTGTTCCGGGAAGAGCTCGACGGACACCGTTTGATCCTCAATCGGTCGCTGTGGAGGAGCTTCCCCACGGTACGGGCCGGATCCTGGCGACACGGAAACGCCGTGCTGATCGGCGACGCCGCCCACACGGCTCACTTCTCGATCGGCTCCGGGACCCGTCTCGCGATGATCGACGCGATCGCGCTTCGCGATGCGCTCCGCAGCGAGCCGAACGACGTCGAAGCCGCCCTCCGGGTCTATGAAGCTCGGCGGCGACCCGAAGTGGAGAGCCTTCAGCGCGCAGCCCAAGCCAGCCTCGAGTGGTTCGAAGGGACCGAGCGGTTCCTGGAGACGGAGCCGCTCCAATTCGCTTTCAACTTGCTCACGCGTAGCCTGCGCATCACACACTCGAACCTCCAGGTCCGGGATCGCGCGTTCATGGATCGGGTCGACCGGTGGTTCTTCGATCGAGCCGTCGCGGACCACGGGCCGCCGGAGGTCGGCGTGAGCGTCACACCGGGAGCCGCGAGCGACACACCCGGAGCGGGAGCGGGACGTGTGGCGCCCCCACCCCTCCTCACCCCGTTCTCGCTCCGCGAGCTGCGTCTGTCGAACCGCGTGGTCGTATCCGCCATGTGTCAGTACTCGGCCACCGACGGCTCGCCGGATGACTGGCACCTCGTCCATTTGGGCAGCCGCGCGGTCGGTGGCGCCGGATTGGTCATGTCCGAGATGACGGATGTGAGCGAAGAGGGTCGAATCAGCTTGGGGTGCACGGGCATGTACGCCCCGGAGCACGTGGGGGCCTGGAAACGGATCGTCGACTTCGTGCACGGCCACACCTCGGCCAAGATCGGGATGCAGCTCGGCCACGCGGGGCGGAAGGGGTCGACGAGGCTCTCGTGGGAAGGGGACAACGAACCGCTCGCATCGGGCGGGTGGCCCGTCATGGCCGCCTCTCCGATCCCGTGGTTCGAGCACAGCCCCATCCCGCGCGAGATGACGCGCGACGACATGCAGGCTGTCATCGGCCAGTATCGTCGCGCGACCGAGATGACGCTGGAGGCCGGCTTCGATTTGATCGAAGTCCACTTCGCGCACGGCTATCTGCTCGCGAGCTTCCTCTCCCCCCTCACGAACGTTCGCGAGGACGAGTACGGCGGCTCGCTCGAGGCGCGGATGCGGTTTCCGCTCGAGGTGCTGGGGGCCGTGCGCGAAGCGTGGCCGGAGGAGCGGCCGATCTCGGTGCGGATCTCGGCGGTCGATTGGGCACCCGGCGGGATGTCGGCCGACGACGCGGTGGAGGTCGCGCGGCGGCTCCGGACCGCGGGCGTGGACATCATCGATGTGTCAGCGGGTCAGACGGTACCGTTTCAGCGGCCGGTGTACGGTCGGCAGTACCAGACGCCGTTCTCGGATCGAGTCCGCCACGAGGCGGACATCGCCACCATGGCCGTGGGCAACATCTCGTCCTTCATGGACGTGAACACGATCCTGGCGGCGGGGCGCGCGGATCTCTGCTGTCTCGCGCGGGCACACCTGTGGGAACCATACTGGACCCGCCACGCCGCGTACGCTTCGGGCGCGCCGCTTCCCTGGCCCGACCCGTACTCGTCGCTCGATCGATATACGCCGCGGTTCGAATGGGGCTACTAGAGACGTGAGCTACGACAAGTACCTGACGTACTCGGGTTATCTGAAGCTCGATGAGCTGCTGTCGCTCCAGGAGGAGCGATCCGCGGTCGGCGACGGCGAGCCCGAGCACGACGAGATGCTCTTCATCATCATCCACCAGGTGTATGAGCTCTGGTTCAAGCAGCTCCTGCACGAGCTCGATTTCGCCCGGGATCGGCTGGCCGACGACGACCTTCCGCGCGTTCTCCACACGATGAAGCGGATTCTGACGATCCTCAAAGTGCTCGTCGCGCAGCTCGACATCCTCGAGACGATGCGACCGCTCGACTTCCTCGCGTTTCGGCAACGACTCGAGGAGGCGAGCGGGCTGCAATCCTACCAGTTCCGCGAGCTCGAGTTCGTGCTGGGTCACAAACGAACGGACGTGCTGGACCGGTACCCACCCGAGACGCGCGCGCGCGAACGCCTCGAGCGACGGCTCGGCCAGCCCTCGCTGTGGGATGCGTTTCTCCGTTTCGTGGACGCGCGCGGTCACGCGATGCCGGATGCGGTGCTCGACCGAGATCCCCGGGAGCCACACCCCGCCTCCGAGGAAGTGCAGACGAGGCTGATCGAGGTCTACGGAGAGAGCCCCGCGCTCATCCCGCTGTGCGAACGTCTGGTGGACCTCGACGAAGGGCTACAGGAATGGCGTTACCGGCACGTCAAGATGGTCGAGCGGACGATCGGCCATAAGCCCGGGACCGGCGGCACGTCGGGAGCCGCGTACCTACAGCGATCGTTGAATCAACCCGTGTTCCCGGATCTGTGGGCGATCCGAACCCATCTGTGACGGACCTCTTCCACGCCGTCCGGGCGACCCGCCCTTGACCCCCGAGGCGTTGTACGAGCACCCCAACGCGCTGGCGCCGCACTACTCCCGGTTTCGCGTCGGCGAGCGGCTTCTGCTCACCGGGCACTCGCACCAGGCTTGGCCGGATTGCGGGTTCGATGGTCAGCGCCGCGCGTGGTGGGACGCGGCCGAGCTCGTCGACCGGAAGTGGGATGAGGCGTTCGCGCGAGCCGAGCGCGTGCGGCGCGGGTTCGCGCGTCTGCTCGGATCCCCCGATGCGCCGGACACCGGAGACGTCACCTTGGGATCGAACACGCACGAGCTCGTGGTTCGCTTTCTCTCGGCTCTCGATCTGCGAGAACGACCGCGATTGGTCACCACCGACGGCGAGTTTCACTCGATCCGTCGACAGCTCGATCGGCTGGCGGAGTGCGGCATCGAGATCGTCAGGGTCGCGGCTCGACCAAGCGAGACGCTTTCCGAGCGACTCGCCGACGCCGTCGACGACCGCACGGCCGCGGCCCTCGTCTCGTGCGTGCTGTTCAAGGACGCGCGGATCGTACGCCGGCTCCGGGTCGTCGCCGATCGGTGCGACCGCGTGGGGGCCCACCTGCTGATCGACACCTACCACGCCCTCAACGTGGTCCCGTTCGACCTGGCCGCCGAGGGTCTCGGCGCCGCGTTCGCGGTCGGCGGGGGCTACAAGTACTGCCAACTGGGAGAGGGCAACTGCTTCCTACGCGTCCCGCCAGGGTGTGACCTCCGACCCGTCGTCACCGGGTGGTTCGCCGAGTTCTCGGCGCTCGAGGGCCCGACCCGGTCCGAGCTCGTGCCGTATGGCTCCGGGCCCGATCGGTTCGCGGGAAGCACCTACGACCCGACCAGTCACTACCGGGCGGCCGAGGTGTTCGCGTTCTTCGAGCGCGAGGGGCTCTCGGCCGAGCTGCTGCGTGAGGTGAGCGCGCACCAGATCGAGAGACTCGCGAACACCTTCGACGAGGCGGACCTGCCGGAGGAGCGGATTCGACGCGATCGCTCCGTCGAGCTCGAGGATGTCGGGGGCTTCCTGGCGCTCGAGACGCCGTACGCGGAGGCGTTTCAACGGGCGCTCGCGGCGCGGCGTGTGTGGACCGACCACCGCGATGAGACCCTCCGGCTCGGGCCGGCGCCCTACCTTTCCGACCGACAGCTCGAAGACGCGATCGCCGCGATCGTCGAGGTCGCGAGCGAGATCCCGGCGACCTGAAACAACCGTCAGCCAACCTTCGTCTCATCCGACGCGTCCAACAGAAGACACAGGGCGGGATTCTCGATAGATCGCCGGTTTCGCCCGCAGCGGATTGAGCTCCACAGAACGCGGCCCTGGCATCCTGAACGCGTTCGCTCCTGAAGCTGCGGCGAACCGGTTTTTCGTCCGACGCTCAGGGCGCTCGCAGCTCCGCTTCGCGTCGCGCCCACTGTAGGTCCTCGGGCGTGTCGATCCCACGGGTGAGCGTGGCGAGATTCTCCACGCCGGTCAGCGCGTCCGCCCCGATGTATCGCAGGCTCAGCGACTCGATCAGCTGCGTCATCGAGGCCGATTCGTTGGTTACGAGAGCTGTCTCGAGCAACCGTGCGGCTTGGTCTCGGACTTCGGGGCGGTAGGCCGCGCACAGCGGCTGCGCACGTCCGCTGACGAACGGAACCACCGCGTCGAGCTCGAGGTCGCCCGACAGGATATCGAGGATCTCCTCGGCGAACGCGGAGGTCACGAACGGAAGGTCGCCGGCGAGCACCAAGACGAGGTGACCCGTCACGTGCGACATCCCCGATACGAACCCGCCCAGCGGTCCCAGATCGGGCTCCGGGTCGGCGACCAGCCGAACCGATCGACCACTCCTCGTGAGCAGCGCGGACTCCGTGGCCGGTGCGCCGGATTCGTCGGACGCGCGCTCCCAACCGTCGGCCTCGAGCGCCAACAGGAACCGCCACGTCTCGCGAACCGCGATCACCACTTCGTCGATCTCGGTCGTTGCATCGAGGATCCGAAGCACGATGGGGCGATCTTCGATCTCGACCAGCGGCTTCTGTCGTCCGAGCCGGCTCGACTGCCCCCCCGCCAGGATGACGAGCGACCGTCCCGAGACGCTCATCGTTCGGTCGTCGCGCTCGGGACGGGGCGAGAGAGCTCGACGATCAGCGCCTCGACCCGGCGTCCGATCTCGTCGCGGACGTCTCGGAAGCCCTCGACCGGCATGTGCTTCGGGTCCGGGATTTCCCAGTCGTATCGCGCCGCGGCGGGTAGGTGCGGGCACGAATCGCCGCATCCCATCGTGACGATCGCGTCGTAGGGACCACCCGGCACCTCATCCAGACCCCGCGAGGCGTGGGTCGTGAGATCGTAGCCCAGCTCGGCCATGACGTCGATCGCGCGAGGATTGACGATCCCGGACGGACGCGACCCGGCGCTGAAGGCGTCGAGGCGGTCAGACCCGCGCAGGCGAGCGAACCCCTCCGCCATCTGGCTCCGGCAGGAGTTCTCGACGCAGACGAACAGGACCCTCGGTTTTTTCGTCATCCCTTGGAAGCGTCCCCAGGAATCGAACGATGTCGGTCCGAGCAAAACGCCGTGCGGAAGCAAGAGGCGTTCCGGAGTCGGACGTCCCTCGAAACGCTCGGTACGGCCCGCGAAAGCGCGGATCGAGCGCTCGTCGGAGGGGGATGAGCTCTCCGGGTGTAGCGGCTCTACGACTGGGACGGCCGGGAGGCCGCGGCTGCGGACCTCGAGCGCCGGCCGGTTCGAGCTAGACGGTCGGGAGCGACGACCTCGGGAGGGCGGGCGCCGTCAGTTCGACCCGCCCGACTCGTCGATGGTGTCCGCGACGCTGTGTCCGTACGAGATACGCCAACCGTCGTCGCGGCGGACGAACACGTTGGTGAGCACCCCGGCGTATGCTCGACGAGCGCCCGTGGTGTCGATCGCCACCTCTCGAATCCGCGCGACGATCAGCACCGTGTTCGGATCGAGCTCGGTGGCCGTGAGCTGGTCGACCTCCCACGTCGGAATCTCCCGTAGCGCGGAGAAGCCGTCCCGGATCTGGAGGTCGAAGGCCGCCCGGCCCTCGATCAGCTCGGCGCCGAACGCGTGTGAGAACCCGGGTCCGTCGTCGTAGAGAGCCAACGTCCCGTCGACGTCCATCCCCTGGATCGCGCGGGCCAGCTCCCGGAACGCTCCGCTCGCCGCATCGGTCGGGGACTCACGGTCCACCGGCGCCTCGAGCGTCTCGGCCGCCAGGTCCATCAGACGCGCCTCGGGGCCCGAGAGGATCCACGCGGTCGCGCTGATCGCGAGCGCGATGAACCCGCCCAAGCCACCGACCAGCGTGTTGCTCCAGGTGAACACTTGGCGTATCGCGTCGTCATCGCGCGCGGGTGCCGGCCCGTCGGGGGGCATGAGCGGCGTGACATGTCGGTGCTGGATGAACGACGTGGCCGCGACGATCGGCAGGCCGATCAGCAGGAGCACCCAGGCGACGGTGAAGATCCAAGGCGGCAGCTCGAGCGACTGCGCCGCCGCACGTACGATCTGTAGCAGCAACCAGGCTATGACGACATACGCGGCGAGCACCCACCATGGAGAGGCTCGTCGCACCCTATCCAGGATCGCCATACGTGACCTCGCGTTTCGGAGCGCGTGCGGGTCGGCGATCACGGGTCCGTGGACTCGGTCCGGATCGCCTCCCACCCGTTCGACGTGGAACGGGGCCGTATCGGACCGCCGGACGAAGCCGACGGTCCGTCGCGACGCTCAGCCGCCCAGGATATTGAACTGGCGGCTGAACTTTATGATCAACGACCGACCCTGCGGGCCGGAAAGATCTTGGATTCCCTGGACGTCGTTGTAGACGATGAAGAGACCGGTACCCGCCGTGCTGAGCCAGCCGAACCGGACGTTGGCGGACCAATTGTCGAGCTGCGTCGAGTATTGGACGAGCGACTGCAGGTACAGGCGGGGCGTGAAGAAATAGCCGAAGTTCACGCCGGCCAAGGTCGTGACGAAGTCGCCCTGGTCGAGCGTCACGTTGTTGTAGTCGAGCCGGAACGAGGTGCTGAAGGACTCGCCGCTCCGCACCGTGACGATCCCGTTGAGGCTTCGTCGGGAGCCGGAGAGGAACGAGCCGATGTTCCAACCACCGTTGAACGAGACCAGCGCCGACTCGTTCGTCCAGAACCGTACCTGCGACTCCCAACCATCGTAGGTCCCGGCCGGCACGGTCACGTCGGTGCCGAGGATCGTGAACGGCTCGGTCAATCCCTCCCGCACCCAGTTCGCGCCGGTGTGCAGCTCCATCCCATCGGGAAACTCCCAGTGGGTATCCACGTGAAGACGCGATGACTCCTCGAACCCGCCTTCGATCCCGGTCTTGTCGGCTCGATACGTGAAGTACGACACGTGAGGGCGAATCTCCCGGAACACGCTCGCGGGTCGGATGTTTCGGAGCAGGAACACCTGGTAGTAGTCGTGCCCCGTCCGTGGCAGAAACCCGACTTCCGGGTTGAAGTCCTCTCCGAAGTGCTGGTACTGGAGGTTGCCGCGCCAATCGCGACTATTGAGCCCGAACGTCGCGTTGAAGGCGCCGTCGTCCCCCTCGAGACCGGGCGTTTCGGTCCGCGCCCCCCACGCGGTCACGGTGATCGCCTCGCCGAGCCCGAGCTGACCGTCGACCGCGTAGGTACGGTTGAAGTCCCCGTCGGCGTCCCCATCTCGCGAGATGAACGCGCCGCCGATCCGCGATCGGTTGGGCAGCTCGCGCGCGACGCGCGCGACCGAATAGCGGTTCGGGTCCTGGGCGCCCTCGAGACCCTCGGTCCCGATGTGGAGCAGACCCACGTTGAACCCGGCCGCGCGACCGGAGATGCGACCGCCCCCGTTGATCGGCACCTGCTCGCCGTCGGCGATCCCGATGCGACGGCTGAAGAACAGATCCGCGCCGCCACCGCCGACCGCGAAGAAGCCCGCGTTCTCGAGGAAGAACGGACGCTTCTCCGGAAAGAGCAGCGAGAACCGGGTCAGGTTGACCTGCTGATCGTCGACTTCCGCCTGAGCGAAGTCGG